>NZ_JAWDJJ010000230.1:0-3202 GCF_032465695.1 Actinomyces sp. MRS3W | reverse complement strand
TCGGCACCGATCGGGTCCGCAAGCTCGTGCGTCCCGGGCGCGCCCGGCGGCTGGCCAACCCGGACGCGGCCCGACCGTTCACGCGGGCCGGGCTGCGCATCGCCCGCGTCCTGGAACGCTCGCCGGCCCGCCTGGATCTGGAGCTGCTGCCGGGCCGCTCCCTTCATGACCTGGGGGATGCGGGCCTGCCCGCCTGGGAGCGCTTCGCCCAGCTGTGGCCGGGGGCCGTCCAGCCACAGCCGCTGCCGGCGCACACGGGCGCGGATGAGGCCGCGGTGCTGGACGGCTGGTTCCACCGCGCAGACGGCGTCGGCGGGCTCGACCTGCTCGGGGCGCCACGGCGGCACCTCGAGGCCGCCGTCAACCGGGTATGCGCGCTGCTGCAGGAAGAGGGCGAGCCGCTGGCGGCCTGCCACCGGGATCTGCACGACGGCCAACTGCTGTGGGACGGCCGGACCCTGTCCTTGCTGGATCTGGACACCGCCGCCGCGGCGGAACCCGCCCTGGATCTGGGCAACCTGGCCGCACATGTCGACCTCATGCGCGTCCAGGGGCAACTGGGCGGGCCAGCGTATACGCGCATCGGCCGGCTCCTGGATGACGTGGCGGCCCGGGTGTCCACCGAGCCACGCCTGGCCGTCTACTACCTGGCGTCCCGCCTGCGGCTGGGATTCGTCCACGCCTTCCGCCCCGGCGCCAGCGCATGGCTGCCCGCCTGGACGGACGGCTCCCTGCGCCTGGCCGCCTCACCGGCCGCCTGGGCGGCACGCGGTGCGGCGGCGCGGCAAGCGCCCGGTGTCTGAATGTCTGCAGGAGCCCCGAAGCGTGGTGGCGACGGGGAGCGCAAGTGGGAGCCGGCCGGGCACAATAGGTGCGTGAAGGTCACCGCGCCGTTCTCCCGGGCGACCATCCGCACCCGGATCATGTGGACAATCGTCCTGGTTGCGTTGGTGGCGCTGGCGACTTCCGGCGCCGCCGTGTGGGTGCTGGACCTGCGCAGCACGCATGCCGACATTGACGACCGGCTCGTCTTGGCCCGTCAGGAGCTGCGGCGCCTGGCCGACGAGGGCATCGACCCCGCCTCCGGGCGTCCCCTGGCCGATCCGGCCCAGGTCCTGCACACCTATATGCAGCGCTCTGTCCTGGACGCAGAGGAAGGGCAGCTGGGCATCGTCGGCGGGGCCGTGCACTGGGTGTCCGCCGAGGGCATCGACCTACGGCCCGAGGAGGACGCCGAACTGGTTGAGCGATTGCTTCCCCTGGCCGACGCGGACGTCTCCACCATCACCACCATTGACACGACCGCCGGGCACTACCGCGTCCTGGTGGTGCCGATATCCGACGGCACGACGACGGCGGCCCTGGTCCGCGCCGTCGACCTGGATGCGGCGGAGGCGGGCCTGCGGCGCACCATGCGCCTGTACGCGGCAGCGGCGACAGTCACCGTCATCCTGGTGACGGCGTTGGCGTGGCTGGGTATCGGCCGGCTGCTGCGCCCCATATGGGAACTGCGCAACGCCACCGAGTCCATTGACGAGCGCGACCTGACCACCCGGGTGCGGGTGCGCGGCCGCGACGACCTGTCGGGGCTGGCCGCGGCCGTCAACCGCATGCTCGACCGGGTGCAGCGGTCCGTGGAGGGGCAGCGCGAGCTGCTCGACGACGTCGGGCACGAGCTGCGCACCCCGATCACGGTGGTGCGCGGACACCTCGAACTCATTGACGCCGACGACCCCGAGGACGTACGCCAGACCACGGAGCTGGCCCTGGACGAGCTGGACCGCATGGGCACGCTCGTGGGCGACCTGCTCGAACTCGCCCGCAGCTCCCAAAGCGACTTCGTGGTCCCCGAGCCCACGGACACGGAGAACCTCACCCTGCAGGTCTTCGACAAGGCACGCGCCCTGGGGGAACGGCGGTGGCGGCTGGCAGAGTGCGCCACCGGCACCGTGCTCCTCGATCCGGCCCGCGTCACCCAGGCCTGGCTGCAGCTGGCCGCCAATGCGGTCAAGTACTCCGAGGAGGATTCGCGAATCACCCTCGGCTCGGGGATCACCGACACCGAGCTGCGCCTGTGGGTGAAGGACGAGGGCATCGGGATCGCCGAAGCGGACCTGGATCGGGTGCGCCGTCGTTTCGCGCGCACCGTGCAGGCCCAGCGCCGTTCTTCCGGCTCCGGGCTGGGGCTGAGCATCGTGGAGAACATCGTTTCCGCTCACGGTGGCGCGCTCGACATAGCCTCGGAGGTTGGGAGAGGATCAACCTTCACGCTGCGTCTACCTGTGACATCCCCTGACAATCCCCGATCCGGCGCGGCAGAAGGAGTCGGGCAATCGCCCATGAGCACCCTATGAGCACTGTACTGATTGTGGAGGACGAGGCCCGCATCACCTCCTTCCTCACCAAGGGCCTCAAGGCCGCGGGATTCGTACCCAAGGCGGTGGACAACGGCGCGGACGCCATCGAGATGGCCCTACTGGGGGACGCCGACATCATCCTGCTGGATGTTGGGCTGCCGGATATCGACGGGTTCGAGGTGCTGGAGCGGCTGCGCGGGCAGGGGGTGAGGACGCCGGTCATCATGCTCACGGCGCGCTCCTCCGTCGCCGATCGGGTGGCGGGCCTGGAGGGGGGCGCCGACGATTACCTTCCCAAGCCCTTCGCCTTCGACGAACTCGTCGCTCGGATTCGGCTGCGCCTGCGGCCGCGTGAAGCACCCGCCACCGAGCCCGGCGTCATTGAGCACGGCGATCTGGCCCTGGACCTGCGCACGCGGCGGGTGCAGGTGGGTGGGCAGTGGGTGGATCTGTCGGCGCGGGAGTTCGCGCTCGCCGAGGTCTTCCTGCGTCACCCCGGTCAGGTGCTCAGCCGCGAGCAGCTGCTCGCCAATGTGTGGGGGCTGGACTTCGATCCCGGCTCGAACGTCGTGGACGTGTACGTGTCCTACCTGCGGGGCAAGCTCGGTAAGGACCGGTTGGAGACGGTCAGAGGAGTCGGCTACCGGCTCGTGTGACGAGGTCGCGGGCGGGCGTGGGCTGTGTTCCTCAGCCGGCGCTGCCCGGGCGCGTCAGTCGTCGTCGGAGTCGTCGTCATCGGAGTCGGTGTCGGTGTCCGCGTCGTCGTCGGTGTCATCGTCGGTGTCCTGCTGCGGCGAGACCGCCTGCGGCGGGGCCGGCTGGATCACCTCGGGAGCGTCGTCGTC
>NZ_JAWDJJ010000229.1:0-14055 GCF_032465695.1 Actinomyces sp. MRS3W | reverse complement strand
GCGCATCTCCTCCTGCGGGTGGACGCTGCGCACAGGTGGGCCGGGTAGGCTCGGACGCGAATCGCGATACGAGCAAGAGACGACGAGAGGGAGCAGCCGTGGCCGCACAGCCCACAGCCGGTATCTGGGACGACGACCCCGACGGCGCCTCGATCGTCCTCGCAACCGGGCGGCAGCGCCACGATCTGCTCGTCATTGCCGAACCCGCCCTGCTCACCGAGCTCGATGCCGCCTGGGGGCGGCCGGCCTCGCGCGTGCGGCTGTCGTTCCTGCCGGGAGTCTCCGCTCCGGGCGGTGTCGGCCAGGAGGACAGCCTGTACTCCTATGACCGCGACGGCCTCGGCGTTCTGGTGGCGCGCGGGCGCACCAGCCTGTTCGAAGGCAAACCCGCCCGCCGCACCACGGCCCTAGCGCGCATTGCCCCCGGCGCCGGCGTGCGCGCCGCCCTCCTGGTCACCCGTGCCGCGAGCCTGGGCGGCTGCGTGCCGGGGGACCTCCTCGCGATCGGTGATCACCTCAACCTCACCGGCGCCCCGCTCTTCCCCGCCACCGGCCTGCTCGATGCCGCCTGGGACGAGCCCCTCACCGAGGGAGTGCGGGGGCTCGACGGCGTACGCGACCCCGGTGTGGCCGCGCTGGTTCCCGGACCGGTGCGCCCGAGCCGGACGGAGGCGCGCCTGCTCGCCGCCCTGGGAGCCGACGTCGTCGTCACGGACACGGTGGCCGAGGCCATGGCCCTGGCCTCGCGCGGCGTCCGCGTGGTCGGCCTGGCTTATGTCGATGCGGTCGCTGACGCGGCCGGCTCCGGGACGAGTTCGGAACGCCGCAGTGCGGGCCGCCGTGCCGCGGCGCCGCCGACCGTCGACTTCACACAGGCGCCGGCACCCGAGGTCGTCCTCGCGGCCGTTGAAAAGGTGCTCAACACCCTGCGTTGAACTCGCAGCAGAGGAACTAGGCTCTGCTCCGTGAAACCCTTCCTGATGCTGGGCGTCCGCGCCGATGACGAGCCCGCCGACGCCGAATACGAGGCCTTCCTGCTGCGCACCGGCCTGGACGAATCAACCCTGGTCCGCCACCGCCTCGAAGCCGAACCCATGCCGGACCTCGACCTGGCGGACTGGTCCGGCATCATCGTCGGCGGCTCCCCCTTCAACACCTCCACGCCGGTCGAGCGGAAGAGTCCGGTCCAACTGCGGGTTGAAAGTGAACTCGACGAGCTTGTTTCCCGTCTGCTGGAGGAGGACTTCCCCTTCCTGGGTGCCTGCTACGGACTGGGCCTGCTCACCCGGCATGAGGGCGGCGTCGTCGACGGCACCTATAAGGAGGAGGTCTCCTACCCGCAGGTGGAGCTGACCGCGGCGGGCCGGGAAGACCCCCTGTGCGCAGGCATACCCGCGGCATTCCCGGCCTTCGTTGCGCATACCGAGGCGGTGGCCGTCGCTCCCCCCGGCGGCGTGGTGCTGGCCTCAGCCGCAACCTGCCCGGTGCAGGTGCTGCGGGTGCGCACCAACCTGTACGCCACCCAGTTCCACCCTGAACTGGACGGCGACTATCTGGCGCACCGCCTGGCCTTCTACGCCGGTCACGGTTACTTCGACGACGAGCGCCTGCCGCAGATCCAAGATGAGGTGCGTGCCCAGGACGTGAGCGATTCGTGGAAGGTGCTGTCCAACTTCGTCGGCCGCTACGCCCGCTGAGTGCCGGTTCCGCCGCGGCGTCGGCATGGACAGTGCGGTGGCCCCGTGCCAGGATGGGACGACAGCCGTGGACGAACAGTCACGGAGCCCAGGTGTGAGGGGGCGCGTATGACGCACCCGCCGAGCACGAAAGAAGGTTCAACCATGTCCCGTATCGTCATCGTTGGTGGCCACGGAAAGGTCGCTCTCCTGCTCGCCCCGCTGCTGGTGGAGCGCGGCGACGACGTCGTCTCCCTCATCCGGACTCCCGAGCATGCCGACGACGTTGCCGCCACCGGCGCCGTGCCGCTGGTCGTGTCCGTTGAGGAGGCGAGTGAGCAGGAGCTCGCCGCCGCATTCGACGGGGCGGACGCCGTCGTGTGGTCTGCCGGCGCCGGCGGCAAGGGCGGACCGGAACGCACCGAGGCGGTGGACCGCGACGCCGCCATCCGCTCCATGGAGGCCGCGAAGGCCGCTTCCGTGCCCCGTTACGTCATGGTCTCCTTCGCCGGCTCCCACGGTCAGGATCCGGTACCGGCCGATCATCCGCTGCGCACCTACGCCATGGCCAAGCTCGCCGCGGACCGTCACCTGGTTGCCTCCGACCTTGACTGGACGATTGTCGGGCCCGGCCTGCTCACTCTGGAGGAGCCGAGCGGCCGGATTGAGGTCGGGCGTGTCGAGGGGGAGGGACAAGCACCGACCTCCCGGGCGAACGTTGCCGCCGTCATCGCCGCGGTACTCGCCGAGCCCGCCACCGTTGGGAAAGTGATCCCCTTCCGCGACGGCGAAACCCCCATCGCCGAGGCGATTGCCGACGTCCCGGTCGAGTACGCCGATTTGGACAACTGAGCCGATTGAGTTGATCGGGTGCGTCGCACGCCGCCCGCGGGCCTGCGCGTCAGGTCGGCGGGCGGCGTGCGACCGGATACCCGGCGCCGCAGTTCAGCTGATGAGCTGAGTGGCCAGGGGAGCGAGGAACTCGCTCGTACCGCCCTCCACCCGGATGGAGGCCAGCTCGTCGACCGCCGTCGGCCCCCGGTTGATGACGATGAGCTCGGCGCCGGAGGCCAGAGCCTGACGCACGATCCACAATCCGGTGAGCACCGCCAGGCTCGAGCCGGCCACGAGCACGACGTCGCAGTCGGAGGCGGCCCGCATGGCCGCATCCATGGCAGCGGGTAGGCCTTCGCCGAAGAACACGATGTCCGGTTTGAGCAGGCCGCCGCACTCCTCACAGTTCACCGGGGTGAAGTCGCAGGCCTCGGCGGCGGCGCGATCGGCCTCCGGGGTGATGGCCACCCGCGCCGGGTCGGTTTCGCGCGGGTAGTCGGGGTTGAGGGCGGTCAGTCGCGCGTCGAGGTCGGCACGCGAGGTCATCCGCCCGCAGCCTAGGCACACCACCCGGTCGTAGGCGCCGTGCAGCTCCCACACCGTGCGCTGCCCGGCACGCGAGTGCAGCCGATCGACGTTCTGCGTGGCCACGCCGGTGAGCAGCCCCGCCGTCTCCAGCTGCGCCAGCGCCACGTGTCCCGGCGTCGGCTTCAGCGGATCAAGGAGCCGCCACGTGGCGTGGTTGCGGGCCCACACCCACCGGTACCAGACCGGGTCGGTGGTGAACTGCTGGAAGTCAACGGGCTCAACCGGGGTGGTTCCTATGCCCCGGTAGTCGGGAATGCCGGAGTCGGTGGAGATGCCTGCCCCGGTGACGGCGAGGGTGCGGCGGCCGGCCATCACCTCGGCGACGGCCTCAATAGCTGGATTCACGACGAAGTTTCACGACCGAAATGATGCACGAAGTTGCGGATGACCTGGCCCGCGACGTGCTCTTGCGAGCTGCGGGCCTCTGCCAGGATATTCTCCACCAGGCCCGGATCGCCATAGCCGGCGTCGGAGTAGACCGAAACGCGCTGGGCGAAGCGCTCGGCGTCGAGCTCGGGGTTGAACTGGGTGCCGTAGACGCACTTGCCGACCCGGATCATCTGCACCGGGCAGTCCGGCGAGCTGGCGAGCAGGGTGGCGTGCTCGGGCACGTCGACGGCGCCCTCATGGTGGCCGACAAAGGCGGTGAAGGTCTGCGGCATTCCCGCCAGCAGCGGATCCTCGCGGCCGTCCGCTGTGAGGTACACGTCCGTGGTGCCGAGTTCCTCACCGAACTCACGGGAGGTGCGGGTCCCGAGGTAGCCGGCGAGCACTTCGAGGCCGAATCCGGTGGCGAGCACGGGCACGCCCTCCTTGAGGGCGAGAGCCAGCAGCTCGCGTACCTGCTCCTCCACGCGCAGCTGGGTGCGGGTCTTGGCGGATTCCGGCGTTGAGAGGTTATACGGGCTGCCGCCGATGAAGACGCCGGAGACGTCCTGGGCGTTGAAGGAGGCGGACAGGTCCACCTCATCGAGGAGGACATGCTGGAGGTCGGCCGGCTCGAGCCCGCCCTGAAGGAGGAAGGAGTCGTACTCGCTCTGCGCGGCTTCAAGCTCTGGACGCGTCGAGACCATGATGAAAGGCTTCACGCGATTACCATACGGGTTTTTGTGCCCCTGCCATGCCGCCCGTCCGGGTGGGGCCGCCCACCCCGGGGCCAGGGTGGAGCAGGTTGTTTATGAAGCCCGGGTGATCAGCCACCACAGCCACAGCCAGCCGGCGGTAGCCGCGGCGCCGACGACGATCGCGAACCAGGCCTGGCCGTGCCCGGTGTCGTAGCTGCCGCGCAGGCGCTGCAACGCCAGACAGCCCAGCCCCAGTGCGAGCAGCCCTATGCCGGGGATCGGGCTGAGGATGGCGCATATGAGGGCGACGACGGCGGTGGGGTCGATGCGCTGCCGGGGCGCCTGGTATCCGGGGCCGGCGAAGACCTCGTGCGGGTTGAGCTGCTCGGTGCCGGGGAACACGAATCCCGGCGGGACGATCCGGGTGGGGTCGACGACGTCGGGCTGGTCCTGGCTCATGATGTCATCGTGCCACGGATCGGTGGCATCATCCCTCGGCGTCCGCGTCGTCTGCTGCGTCTTCCTCGGTCTGGTCGGCTTGTGTGGGGGCACTGGTTACCGCGACGCAGCCGGATGGGGCGGAAATCGTCTCACCGGCCTTGAGCTGGCCGATCTCCTCGACGGTGAGGATTCCTGTGGAGTACTCCTCCCCGAGCACGACGCTGACCGTCGGGTCGGAGGCGTCCTGGGTCTCATCGATCTGGACGACGACGCTGCCGGTGAAGACCTGGGCGAGCGTATAGGCGTTGGTCAGGCCCGCCTCGGAAGTGGTCAGCTGAACCTCTCCGGTGTAGGCGCCCATGGGCCAGTCGGCGGTGTTGTTGACGGTCAGCCCGGCGTCTCCCAGGGTGTCGGCCACACCGCCGGCCAGGCCCGTGGTGTCGGTGCCGTTGTAGACGTTGACGGGAACCGACGTGACGTCCACGGTGGTTGCGTCGGCGGGCGGGCAGGGCTCGACGACGGTGGCATTGGGATCCTCCGCCGCGGAGAAGCCCGGATCGTAGATGGCGGGCAGCATGCCGCTCCACACCATGAGGCAGACGACGGCTACAGCGGCCATCGCTGTCAGCGTGCCGCCGATCACGATCGTCTGCCGGTGCTTGAGGCGGCGCCGGTACTCGGCGTAGGGGTCGGCGGAAGAGCTCACCCTCACAGGGTAGTGGACGACTCCGGTCTACGGGGTGCTGCGTGGGTTTCGGGCGCCCAGATGTGTCGGCTCTTGGGACGACCCCGGCCTACGGGGCGCCGCGGCAATAATGAGCGATCCCCGTCGGCTCGGGTGCGGACGACCGGTGCCGCATGTCGGGGCGTCGCGCGGGCTGAGGCACCGTCGGGCGGGGTGTCGGTGGGTGTCGCGGCCTCGCCCGGTGGGGGTTCGGCGTGCCGTGGCCGGGGCGGTCGGCTGGGGCCGTGTGTTGTCGCGGCTGGGTCTGTTACGTCGGTTCGGGGTCTACTACGCCACTTCGGGGTCTGCTACGCCGGTTCGGGGACCCCTGAAGGGCTTGGAGGCCTTCAGGAGTCGGTTAACTGGCGTACCCAACGGTGAAGTGGCGTAGTAGACGACCGTCCTCGTGGCGCACGCTGGTTGGGGCCGACGTTGAACACGACCCTTTCGACCCGAGTCCTCACCCGCCGACGTCGAATACGACCCTTCGCACCCGAGTCCTCGGTTGCGCGCGGAGGCTTCGGGTCACAAGGGTCGTACTTGACCACCACGCAACCCCGAAGAGGAGGTTTGGGGTCAAAAGGGTCGTACTCGGGGGCAAGCCCCCGCCACGCCGCGCCACGGGATGGGACAGTCACCTCAACCCACACCGCGGAACACCCACCTCACCCGCGCCACGGGCCGCCCCGACCCGCCCCACATCCGCCCACGCCCTTGGGTCGATCGCGTAACGCCGATCCGTCCCGTCGGTCGTGTTAGCTGAGGCCGTCTCCGTTGAACGTCCTATCAACGGTGGCATGCCGCCACTGCTCCTGAGCGGCGCGGGTGGGCCTCCAACGCCCCTCGGCGGTGATCCGCCACCACCACGGCTCGGGCACGGGCAGGATTGCTCCCTCGCTGACGGCTACGCCGTGGAACATGATGCCGACGTCGATGGGTACCTGGGTGAATACGTCGCAGCGTTCCTCCCACGGCACCAGGAACTGGTTGACGACGTAGGGCGGCTCCCAGCTCGCAGGAAACTCGACCTGGAATATGCGGGTGAGTTCGCGAGCGTCGGCCACCAGGCTCGGTCGCACGATCTCCAGGCTGGGGCGCCGGTCGGAAAAGTCGGTGAAGATGGCGACGGCGGCGTCGTCCGCGGTGCGGGTGTAGGTGGCGGTAATGTCACGGGCGAGCGCCAGGCTGACGACGTCCAGAACCTCCGGCACCTCCTGGGTGACGGCGGTGATGATGCGGGGCACGGCTACTCCTTGAAGTCCGGGTTGAGGCTTACGGGATGGGTTAGGGGCGCTGCGCAGCGGGGCCGCGGTCGGTGGATGAGTTGTTGTCCATCCCGAGGGCCCGGCGCACGTTCCCGGCATCGCCGTCCAGGGTACGCACCAGATCGAGTAGCGGGCTCCAGTCGGCATCGAAGTTGGATTCGAGCGGCACCAGCAGGCCGCGCCGTCGGCCATAACCGGTTGTCTCGCCGTCGTGAGCCTCGGCTACAGCGGCGGCGTCGACGCCGAGCTGCCGGATTCCAGGCGCGCCGATGAGCACGGCCAGGGGAGTGGGCGGACGGCGCACCGTGGCCGGCAGGGAGGCGTCGGCGCGGGCGTAGGTGCGCATGGCGAGGGCGAATTGTGGCTTGGCGCCGGTGGAGAGCGCTTCGAACAGTGTCATGGTGCGCTCGCGGTACTCGGTGGATGGCGCCGCGCCGACGACGCTGAACTCGACGTACTCCTCCAAACCATTGGCGGTGCGGGAGGCGGTGAGGGTTCCGGTGAGTGTGGCGCGCTGGCCATGTCCGGCGAGCACCAGGTGGACGGTGGGCATGTGGTCGCGGCAGAAGGTGGTCAGTTCGTCGCGGTCCCAGAACGCGCCGGCGGGTTCGTAGCCGCCCCAGAACAGTTCGCCGTCGGGCAGGAGGTGCTCAGCGACGAGTTCGACGACGCCGCCCAGTCGCGTGGTCCGGCGGGCCGGGTGGTAGGCGGAGATGGACACGGTCAGGTTGGGGACGACGTCCCGCTGCCTCATGTGCAGTGGGGAGATCGCCGGTCGTGGATCGGCGAGGATCTCCAAGGTGTGCTTGATGTCCGGGATGGGGCGGCCCGAGCGCAGCTCCCGGTAGGCGCCTTCCTCATCAATGAGCACGATGGTGCCGGTGGCATCGGTGATGCGGTCGAAGGCGGGGGTGACGGCGCTGTGTTCGGGAACAACCAGGATGGTGCGCTGCGTGCGCCCTGCGGTGCGGTGCAGCAAGTCCGCCAGCGGCTCGGTCAGGGCGATGACGGGGCCGCTCAGGACGGTGATGGAGGCCCGGCTGCCGATCTGGGCGTCGAGCATGGGGTGCGTCATGGTGAAGTGGGGGCGCTCGGCCGGTGGGGCGTCGGGTGAGTGTTGCGTTCCGGGAAACATGTGCGGGCGGGGCTCCTCACGTGGGTTGAGCCGCTGTGTGGGCGGCGGCCCGGGGCTCGACGGATTGGGCGTACCCCGAACGTGCGTGACGTTACTCTTGCTTAATCGAAGCGGCGGTGGCAAGCTGCGCCCCGGGAGTAGCCCGACTGTTCCCTGCAGTCCTGATGTGTTATCCAATGCGTTCGGGTTGCACTTCGCATCTCTCTTGCCGAAGGTGACTGATGAAGTTCGACATGGGTGCGTCGACCCTGACGACGCTGACGAAGCAAACCTCCTCCTCGAACGAGGACCTGGGCGCACTGGTCAAGGAACTGGTGGTGGCCGCCGAACCGCTGGAGGGACGGTTCAACGGCAGTGGGCGTGCTGCCTTCGATGGCTTCAAAGCGCGCACCGACGAGGTCTCCGCCGAATTGAATGTCTCGCTGGCGGCGGTTCTCGGAGGCATCTCCGGGATGGACACGGCCTTCATCCAGGGGGAGCAGGAGATGGTGGATTCCACACGCGCCGCCGAGGGCTCGGTGAGCTTCGACTCCGCCCGTTTCGGATCGGGGCGCTGAGGAGGGGACGAGCATGGCTAACCAGATCGACAAGCGCTCCTACGACGTCGGCGCCTCCCAGGAGGCCCAGTCCAATTTCGAGCGGGTGGCCTCCCGGCTCGAGAGCCTCATCAACCAGCGTGACAGCGACGTCAAGGCCGCGATGGCGCAGTACCAGGCCGACGGCGTGTCGGACGAGTACCAGGCCAAGGAACTGCGCTGGAAGAACGCTGCCGGTGAGGTGAGGGGGATTATCGCCACGCTGCGGCAGTCGATGCAAACCACGGATGAGGGCGCGCAGAGTACTTTGCAGCGTGCCCGCCAGGCCGTTGACGAGATCGGTTGACGGCGGTGTCGGCCTGGGACATCGACCCCGACGGCGTGGCGCGGGTGCTGCGGGACGAGCAGACGCTCGTGGACTCCACTCCGGGCCAGGAGGGTGATTTCACCACTGCCCTGAATGACGTCGGCACGGAGCTCGGCAACGTGATGACGCCGTGCACCGAGGCCAGCGGTATGGGAACCACCGCCGATGGTGAGCAGCTCATGCAGTCGGCCCTGGTGGCCAGCGCCATCAGCGACTGGTTCACCACCCACAAGCCCGACTTCGAGTCGATCACAACCACGATCAGCAACGTGCTGAGCAACACCGTCAATGCGGTTAACGCCTACCAGCAGCACGATGAGGCGGCCGCGCTGGAGTTCCAGCGCAACGCCAAATGACCCGCCGTCCGCTGAGCCGCTCAGCCCCCGCCACCGGCAGGCTGGGCGAATCGGCGGGCAGCGTCCCCAGTACCCGAGTGACGCATGTGATTGCAGCGGATTGAGCCGATGACAACCCCTTTTGATGAGACGAAGATCCCCGGCCTCACCTTCGATGTGGAGTCCCTGGACACGGCCGCCACCAACCTGGAGACGAAGGCCGGCGACCTGCGTACCTCTGGGGATGACGTCAAGACCACGTGGGCGGGAATCCAGAACGTGTACAAGGCCCCCGAGCAGGAGACCCTGTACGCGGCCATGGATCCGGTGGCCACGGACACTGATACGTTGGCAACCGCCTTGGAGAGCATGGCGGGGTACCTGTCCACCTTCGCGGATTCGATGTCCGGCATCAAGACGCGGGCACAGAGCCTGGAGACGAAAGCGCTCGCCTTCAAGACGAAGATCCAGGACAACCCGGAGTGGGACCACGATCAGGACCTGGTGGATGAGAACAACGTCCTCATCGCCACCGCCAATGGCATCCAGGTGGACATGTGGGATGCCGAGCGGACCTGTGCCAACAACATTCGTGCCCTGGACGGCCTTGCGGGCTACCACGCCGACCCCACGGGGGATGATGACGAACTGGGCTACGGCTACTCGGAGATTCCGGAGGGCACCGAGGGCATGCCGTGGGGCAGTCCCGTGGACCGCCAGGACTCCTGCCCGAAGAAGGCCGGGGTCGCCGTCAAGCGCTTCCTGTGGGACGGGCTGGTGTGCGAGGGCTTGGGCGGCATGGTCAATGGTGTTCTGAACCTGGGCGGCTTTCAGTTCGAGGGCTCCAACGGGTTCACCCACGACGGGGACAGAGCTGTAGCCATTTTGCAGGGGCTCGCCATGCTGGTTGGCGTCACCTGGAATGAGGACGGCAGCTATGCCGGCCACGACTGGTCCACTGCCGGCGCTGCTTGGAAGGAGACTGGCAAGGGAATCCTGTGCTGGGATCAGTGGGAGGACGACCCGGCGCGTGCTGCGGGTGGAACCGTGTTCAACATCGGTTCGGTTCTCATTCCTTATGTAGGCATTGCCACCAAGTTCACCTCGGCCGCCTCCAGGGTGGGGAAGGTGGCGCGCTGGGCGCAGGCTGCGAGCAAGGTACTGAGCTACATGGACCCGCTGGGTGTGGTGGCTGACATGACCTTGGGCAAGGTTGCCAAGGTTGTCATGAGCAAGGTCGACTTCAGTTTCAGCGGCTTTGAACTGCCTGGCCGGAAGTCGGTCGGGGACGGCGTGGCGAGTGTTGATGTTGATGTCCGTACTGACCTGCCTGATGTGGATGTGGACGCCGGCGCTCGTCGTCCGCATGCGCATGGGGATGGGACCAATCCGACGCCGGATTTGGGTGACGTGGATCTGCGCCGTGGTGGCGTGGACGTGGATACTCCCGATGTAGGTAGGACACCGGATGGGGACTCCCCGGATGGGTCGCGGCGCAGCCCCGATGCTGATGTGACGCCCGATGGGGAGAGGGCGCCCGACGGTGACCGGAGCTCCGACACGCGCACCTCTGATGCCGATGCTGGGGACCCCCGGCGCGCACCGGATGCACCTGAGGGGCCTGACGCATCGGATAAGTCTCGGAGTCCGGATGTGTCGGAGTCTCCTGACTCGCCGCACTCGCCCGATGGCCGGGACGTGTCGGATTCCCCGGATGCCAAGGATTCCCCTGACGGTGAGGATCGCAGGCCGGACTACGACCCGGACAAGGATGCCTTCAACCAGGAGCACCGGCCCAAGACCGAGCAGAGCGTCAAGGTGGACGAGGACAGTCCGCTGGCGCCGAGGCCCCGTTCCCCGTTCGGCAAGGGCGTGGACTTGGACCCGAACACCTGCTACGAGGTGGAGGGACGCGGCAAGTACTACACGAACGACGCCGGCGAGGTTGTGCACGTGGAGGCGAAGTCCGCCGTGCAGCGGCAGACGTGGCTGGGTAGGACCAGTGAGACAATGAATCCTGACCTGAAGGATCCCCTGCCGAATGCGACGTATACGGTGGATGGGAAGTTCCATTACACGACGGATGATTGGGGTCGTACGGTTCGCATTCAGGTTGACCGGTTGGATGTGGTGGATGAGGCTTCGCGGTATCGTTCGGAGTCGGTGCAGGATCGTGTCGGCGGTTACGGTGACGCTGTTGGTGGCGGTTATGATGGTGGTCACCTGGCTGGTTCTAAGTTCGCTGGCCCTCCGGAGGACATCAATGTGCTGCCGATGTTAGAGGACCTCAACCGGGGCACCAATGGCACGTATATGGAGAGCTTCAAGAAGCTAGAAGACGATATCGCCGCCAACCCCGATGCTTATTGGAATATCGACATCGTGATTGAATACGATGGGCCGCCGACGAACGCCGAATCTGTAACGCGATTGGGTGATGTTGAACCTGCGGACAGGGTACCGAAAGCGTTTGAGGTTTACTCGGAGGACGCGGGTGGACAGGCGAGAGATCCGAGTAGGTTCAGGAACAGGTGATGGTGTAAGTCGTGGATCGTGAGGTGAATTGTGGTGGAGTCGACTGAAGCCCTTATGCGACGCGTAGAATCATTCATCGGAAAATGGCTAGAAGAATCGGGTGCTGTTGGCGCTAGTGTAACGGTCGATGCTATCGGAAGAGCGAGTCAGTATCATCCGAAACTGATGATTGATGGCGAGTGGAGGCGGAAGCCAACTCCTCATGGACTGTTGTCCCTGTTAGATGACCTGCGTGACATGCAGGTTCGTCCTGGTTGGGGCGCGTGGACGTGGTGTCGTCTGTGGATGGATGCGTCTGATGGGGTGTTGCATCAGGAGTGTGATTGGATGCGTGAGCCAGTGTTCAGCCGTGCTTCGGGTGAGGTGCGTCCGGGGCCGCGTGATTGTTGGAGTGAGTTGAGGCGGTTTCCCCGTGCTGATGAGTTCATCCCGGATTGGCTGAGGCAGGGCTATGAGGCGGAGCTGAAGCGGCAGGAACGTAATGCGCGTCGACGTGAGGCGCGTGGTCGTAAGCGTGAGCAGGAGGGATAGCAGGGTAGGGGCGCTTTCTGGTCCGATTCCGAACCCGGCGAGGGCGCCGGGATGGGGCGCTTCGAGGGGAGTACAGATACGTGACGGGTGCAACCCCGGGCCGGGGCTCACATGTTGCCTGATTCGCGGTAGTGTCGTTTCGGTAAAGGCCACCTCGGGCCGTCCCGGAGATGAATCGAGGTAGAATCCATGACCGAATGGTCCTTCGAAGCACAGATGCAGGCCGTTGAGGCACTTTCCGACGCCTGCGCCCGCTGGATGCGGTCCGCACACGTGGAGGAGATGTCCATTGAGGTCCAGGCCGTCGGCGCCCGCGCCGGCGTGCGCAGCCGGGCGCTGCGCTCCTCCGGGCTCATGCGCCGCGGCGGCTGGGAGGACAACATCGTCCCGCGCGAGGTCGTTGAGCCCGCTGTCAAGGTGCGCATCGCCATGGCCCGTCCCGGTGGCGGTGCCTGGACCAAGGGTGTGTTCTCCATGAACAAGCAGGACTACCAGCTCATCTCCGACTTCGACTACGACCACGAGCCGATCCTCAACCCGCCCTACAGCCCGGAGGACGTCGCCCGGGAACTCGAACTGTTCCCCCGGGACCCCAAGGCAACCCCGGACTGGATGAAGCAGCACCAGTGAGCGCCCCCTACCCCGAATACGGCCGCGCACCGAACCGTCCGGGGCAACCGTCGCAGCCGGTTCCCTATCCGCAATCGGGCCCCCAGGTGCATCGGGCCCCCAACTCGCAACCCGGCTACGGCTACCAGGCACCGAACTGCCCGGGACTGCCCGCGGCGCCGCAGCAGGTGCCGTATCCGCTCGACGGCTATCCTGCACAACGGCGGGCGCGGATTACCGGTGGACACGCGTGGTACGTGGGTCTGCTGGTGCTTCCCATGTTCCCGGGTATCGGTTCGGTCGTGGCGTCCATCGCCATGATTGCCGTGGGGCTGGTCAGTCGCCGGGCACCCGAGCCCGACCGCACCAATGGGACCGCAGCTGCCAGTTGGGGGATCAACTACTTTCTGGCCACCATTCTCCTTCTGGGGAGCAATCTACTTGTGATCTTCGGTGTCATACCCGACGACTCCGATGGATTCTTTCCGTGGGGCTTGGCGATGATGGCTTGGCTCGTCATTTCCGCGTTCCACGTTGTCATCAGCTTCGCCTTCGGTATCCGTGCGGATCGCGGCAAGGTCGTCCCCTTTCGCGGCATCCCCTTCATCAAGTAGCCGGGCGCCCCGGCCGCCGGTCGGCGTGAAAATCACTCGCCGGTAGACGCGAAGTCACCTACCTGCACCAGGCGGGGCTTACGGCCGCGCCGCACCCACCAGCCGCGCCCGGCGCGCAGGTGCTCAGCCCGCACCCCGCCTATCAGCGCGCCCTCGCCCCGGTCACCGTCCATGATGAGGCCAGTCGCCCCGGTATCCCGCAGAGCCTGCAACAGCTGGTCGTACAGAGCGCGCGACGCGCCCGCCACCGGCCGCGCCAGCACCACGTTAAACCGCAGATCCCGCGCCGAAGACAGGAACGGAATGATCGCTCCCAGCGCTCCAGTACCGCCCGACGACAGAATGTCGTAGTCGTCCACCACCAGCACGATCCGCGGTCCCTCCACCGTCTCGCCCGCCGCCAGGGCGTCGGAGCGCCGCTGCAACTCCTCCGCAATCGACGCCGACAAACCGGTGGCCAATGAGGTCGAGGTCGCATGCCCGCCGAGGAACGCCTCCGGGCACGCGCCCGCCGTCGTCCGTCGCACGTCGTAGACGGCCACCACCAGCTCATCGGGCGTGTACCGCTCCACCAGCGACTCGATGACGCCCCGCAGGACCGTGCTCTTGCCGCAGCCCGGGTCGCCCAGCACCAGCAGATGCGGGTCCCGCCCCGTCAGGTCCAGGTTGATCGGCGTCATCGTGTCCTGGAACAGACCCAGTGGCAGCAAGTCCGGCTCCTGCTCGCCGTCGGGCAGGTCCGCGGGGTCAATACTCTCCGGCAGCATGCGCACGGGCGCCGGCAGCGGCCCCGACCAGGCC
>NZ_JAWDJJ010000228.1:0-684 GCF_032465695.1 Actinomyces sp. MRS3W | reverse complement strand
CTGACGGTTCGGCACTAGAGCTGACGGTTCGTACCTTCGGGTGGACGCTTCGGCACGTAACCCGACGGTTCGACACCCTGGCTGCCGAACCGTCACACCAACTGCCGAAGCGTTGGTGCGAAATGCCGAACCGTCGTCAACAAGTACGAACCGTCACCCAGAAGTACGGATCGTCACGCAGTCAGCCGGTGCTTCCCTGCCTGCCGAAGGCCGCGCGCGAGAGCGGCATCCATGCACTGCACCGCACAACACGACCCCGGCCGCCCCTTCCAGTGTCGTCACCCTCCGACACCGTCGCGAGTGCTGACCCTCAGGGGAACTTGCCGCCAGTCGCCACCGCGGACCTCAGGGGAATTGCCACCGACGCCGCCACACCCACCCGTGTGCGGGCGGTCGCCGTCTGAGACGGCTGGCGGCGCGAGCGTCTACTACGCCACTTCACCGCCCAGTAGTACGCCAGTGAGGGGGCCGTTGAAGGCCTACGAGGCATACAACAGACCCCCAAGTGGCGTAGTAGACCCCGAACCGGCGTAACAGACACAACCGCTACCCCAGCGCCGGCCGCCCCGGCACAGCCATTGGGACCGCATCCCGACCGTCACAGGACATGGCCCCGGCCGATGCCCCAAGACTTAGCCCGCCCTCAGCAACTTCGACCGGTTTCGGCACGTTACAAGTGCCGGT
>NZ_JAWDJJ010000227.1:0-11013 GCF_032465695.1 Actinomyces sp. MRS3W | reverse complement strand
CCCACCCCACCACCCGTGGCCTCCACCGCGCAGGCCACCGCCCTGCGCGCCGACCTGGAGGAGTCCGGCTGGGGCGTCGACGCCGTCGCCCGGCTGCTTGGACCCGCCGTCGACGCCGCCCTGCACCGCGAGCTGCGCTACCCCGCTGTGCGCGTGGTGCGCGCCGCCCTCGAGGCGGGTCGTGAGGCCGGCGCGCCCGACCCCGTCGCCGTGCTCACCGCTCTGTTCATGCTGGGTGAGCCGGTGCGCGCCGCGGAGCTCGACGCCGTCCTGCCCCGCACCGGCGCCGCGGGAGCCGCGCGCATGCGGATCATCGCCGCGTCCGACGTCGGCCGTGCGGCGGAGCGCCCTGGATTCGATGCCATCGCCCCCGCCGCTGCCCCCGACGGAGGCGGTTGGATCCGAGCCACCGTTGACCTGCGTCCCCACGAGGCCCGCGACGACGTCGGAGCGGTGCGCTGGTGGGTCGCCTCGGACTTCGGGGAGTTGGTATCCGACGGCCAGCTTGCCCCCGACCACGTCCTGGGCATCGGCGGTGCCGGGCTGACACTCGCCTCCCTCACCCCGCGTACCCCGGTGGGACGCGCCCTCGACCTGGGGTGCGGCTGCGGTATCCAGAGCCTGTACCTGCTGCGGCACGCCGAACACGTCATTGCCACCGACATATCCGAGCGGGCACTGGCCTTCACCGTTTTCAACGCGGCCCTGGCCGGCGCCGACCCCGACCGCCTCGAGCTGCGCGCAGGCTCTTTCCTTGAACCGGTGGCAGGTGAGCGCTTCGACCTCATCGCCACCAATCCGCCCTTCGTCATTACACCGCCCGCGGTCCGCGCGGCCGGACTGCCGCTCATGGAGTACCGCGACGCCGGCGGACCGGTTCTGCCCACGCTCCTGCCCGCCCTCGGCGAGCACCTCACCCCTGGCGGCGTCGTCGTCATGCTCGGCAATTGGGAGCACCACAGCGACCAGGACTGGCGTGATCGTGTGAGCACCTGGCTGCCGGATGACACCGACGCCTGGGTCATCCAGCGGGAGGTCCAGGACCCGATCGAGTACGCCACCATGTGGCTGCGCGACGGCGGTACCACCCCTGAACGGGACCGCGGCGGGTTTGAGTCCGCCCTGGGCGCCTGGACCGACGACTTCGTGTCCCGGGGCGTTCAGGCCGTCGGCTTCGGCTATATCGTGCTGCACCGTCCGGTCTGCGAGGGCGTCGAGGCGGCCGACGCCGGGAGCGCCGAGGGCGCCAGGCCGGCCGGGCATAGCGAGCATGACGTCCCCGGGCGCGCCCCTTGGCGGGTGCTGGAAGAGGTGGGCTCCCAGCCCTCCGGTCCGCTCGGGCCGCACGTGACCGCGGCGGTGGAGTCCCGCAGCCGCCTGGCCGCCATGAGCGACGCCGACGTTGCCGCCCTGCATCCCGTCATCGCCCCCGACGTCACCGAGGAGCGCCATCTGCGGCCCGGGAACAGCGATCCCAGCCTCATCCTGCTGCGCCAGGGCGGCGGCTTCGCCCGCACGGTGCGTGCCGACACGGCCCTGGCAGCACTGGTGGAGGTGGCCGACGGCGAACTGAGCGTCGGGCAGATCGCCACCGCCGTGGCCGCGCTGACGGACGCCGATGCCGCCGAACTCGAGACGCGGCTGGTCGGCGCTACCCGCAGTCTGCTGGCGGACGGGCTGCTGCGGTGGGAGTAGCTGGGGAAAACGGAGAGGCGTCGCGGTCGCAGATGAGCTGAAGGCCACCGGCGACTGATTGAAATCCCCGGTCGGCCCCATACGGGTGCCACCCTGCCTCAACCGTGCAGACCGCGTCGCGCGACCACCGATGGAAATATATGAGTTCGACTGAATGTCGCGTCATTGCAACGTTTTCTCACGTCTGGGACACCGTTGGGACGCGGCAGGGTCACCACTGTCACTCGTCAGCCACAGCATAGGCACAGAAAAGTACGAGTGCCGCATCCGCTGGGTGCTCCCGCTACCGTCATGCACATCGCCGGCGCGGTGCCGGCATCACGCCAGGTCAGAACGGTTTTCCCTCCGTTCCATGCAACTAGTGGAGCCCAGCAGTGCTTGCCCAATCCATTGCCCGTTTCCGGAAGGCTGCGCGCCGAACCGCGGTGGTCGTTGCCTGCGCCACATTGGCGGCCACTGGAATGGTCGGCGCCTCACTGTCGGTTGCCGAGGCGGCCGGCACGGTGGCGGAGGGCTTCGCCACCGGCGGCGAGGGCCGTTTCAAGAACGACATTCAGTGGATTCAGTGGGGTACCAAGAACCAGGTCCTGCTCACCCCCGGTGTCGACGTGCCCCAGGAGGTGAAGAGCACCCGTGACCTCGGTGATGCCGGCACGCTCGTGACAACCTGCACCATCGGGAACCTGCGGCAGTGGACCAGTGAGGGCGGGTCTTTCGACAGCTACGGGTATGACGAGAACAAGGCCTATGTGCGCACCGGCCTCAAGGCCTACACGCCCGGTGACTGGGCGGGGGACGTCCTTGATGACCTGTACAACGTGGGTGGCACCGGCCACTGGAATACGGGGAACGGGGCGCCCGGCGCCTTCCCCGAGCAATACGCGAATGACAACCAGATGGTCATCGGCCTGCGCAACACCACGGACCACGCCCGGCTGTCCTTTGACTTCTCCTGCACCGCCACGCTGAACGGCCAGGAGGTGCCGCTGCAGGGACTTGTCTTCGCCGACGCCGAGGCCTCATCCACGTCATCGGGAGCGGGCCCGGACAACCAGGCCGAGTGGATTCAGGCCGCCCCCGCGTCCAATGCGTCTAACGTCACCTGGTACGCCCTGGATCGCCTCCGCAATGGCTGCAGCACCGACGTGCGCATTACGACTCAGAGCCAGCAGAACTGGTGGGACGGGCAGTACACGAACTTCATGCGCATGAGCCCCAATGGCCAGGAGTGCGCCTATGCCAATAACGGCAATCACGACCGCCCGAGCAGCGGCAACGGCCCGGCGACCGTCATGTTCATGAAGGGTGCCACCTCCGCCGGTGTGGAGATCCAGGGCCGCGGCTACACCGCCGTAGCGCTCGGCGTCGTCATCGAGACCGACTTCGGTGACGCCCCGGAGTCCTACGGCACCGCCGGAGCGCTCTTCCAG
The DNA here is from genome assembly GCF_032465695.1 of Actinomyces sp. MRS3W. NCBI lineage: Bacteria > Bacillati > Actinomycetota > Actinomycetes > Actinomycetales > Actinomycetaceae > Actinomyces > Actinomyces sp. MRS3W. The sequence goes on along the minus strand of NZ_JAWDJJ010000227.1, from coordinate 7,888 downwards.
CCCAGTTGGACCACCGGCACCGCCCTCAGCAACACCGGCTGGCAGGGGCAGAGCGTGTGGAACATGACCCTGGCCGATATCACCAATGAGCCGCCCTCCACCGTGCACCTGGGGCAGCGCATCGACTCCGAGACCTCCCAGCACTTCTCCTCCGGCGCGGACGGCGACGACAGCAACGGCGTCGATGATGAGGACGCGCTGGACGGCAGCTCCAGCATCCAGCAGGGCGCCCTGCTGCCCGTGGACGTCCTCAACGGGGAGACCGGGACCTACCGGGTCACCGGTGTCGGCTGCGGCGGCGACGGCAAGATCCAGGGGTGGATCGACTGGAACGGCGACGGCGTCTTCTCCGACGACGAGGCCTCCGACACCCAGGCCTGCCCCGCCTCCGGCAGCGTCGACCTCACCTTCACCGTGCCCCAGGCGCCCGTCGACACCAACCTGGTCAACCAGACGGTCACCTACCTGCGCCTGCGCGCCTCCACCAACGACTCGGAGAGCAAGCCCACCGGCGTCACCGTCGGCGGCGAGGTGGAGGACTACCTGCTCAACCTGCCCGCCCAGCTGCGGCTGGTCAAGGAGGTCACCAACAACTACGGCGGCACCGCCGAGGCAACCGACTGGGATCTGACCGCGACAGCGGGCAACACCGCGCTGACCTACACCAGTGGCCAGACCCGCTACGTCGACGCCGGCAGCTACGCCCTGGCCGAGTCCGGCACGACCACCATCGCCCAGGACGGGTATGAGTGGGAATCCCTGACCTGCACCCAGGACACGGCTGGCGCTACTCCCGCCACCGCCGTCGCCGGAGTCAGCAAGGACAACCCGAACGTCACCACGGCCAACGCCACCCTGACGGTGTGCACCTTCACCAACGCCGACCGGCCCGGCTCCATCACCTGGCACAAGGTCGACGACTCCGGCAACGACCTCGGTGGTACCGAATGGACCCTGACCGGCCCGAACGTTCCAGATGGCACCACGATCACCGACTGCATCGGCAGCTGCTCCAACCAGCCCTGGACGGATCAGGACCCTGAAGCGGCGCACTTCTCCCTGACAGAACTGCCCTGGGGTACCTACACGCTCACGGAGTCCGCAGTCCCTGACGGCTACCAACTCGATGAACAGTCTCACGAGTTCACCATCGGCCCCGACACTGAGGGCGGCCTCGACTTCAATTACGGGGACGTCATCAACGAGCGCCTCACCGGCACCGTCACTTGGCAGAAGGTTGATGCCGACAACAACAAGGCCCTGGCCGGCTCCGAATGGCAGCTGACCCTGCCCGGCAGCGATGAGCCGGTGACGATCACCGACTGCGTCGCTGACACCGCCGAGGCGTGTGCCGAGGCCGCCGGTTCCGCCGCCTACTACGACGCCGACCCCGCCGCAGGTGCTTTCAAGGTGGCCGGTTTGGCTTGGAACGAGGACGCCGACTACACCCTCGCCGAGTCCAAGGCTCCGGCCGGCTACGTACTCGACACCACCAGCCATTCCTTCCGCATCCTGCCCAATGCCCTGGACTACAGCTTCGCGACGGCGTTCACCAACGAGAAGACCACGGTTCCCGGTCTACCGCTCACCGGTGGCCTCGGGGCCGACACCTTCCTCATTGGCGGGGGCGTCCTGGCCGCCCTGGCCCTCGCCGCTGGACTTGTGAGGAGGCGCCGCGCGCTAAACGTCCAGAGCTGAGCCCCGTGCCGGCATGGTGACCGCACGGGCGGCAGCCGGCCTCATACCACCAGATTTCGATTAACCCCTCATGCGCGCCGCCGTCGGCGGTGCAGATGAAAGGAATCCCAACCCATGAACACCAGCACTCGCACGCTGGCGAGCCGCGTCGCCGCCGGAGCTGGGGCGCTTGCCCTGGCCCTGGCCGGACTCGGTGCCGCCACGACGGCGGCCGCCGCTCCCGCTGGCCCGGGCAACATCGACCCGGACGCCACCGGCACGCTCAACATCCACAAGCTCGAGAGCGGCTCGATGAATGACGGGCCCGGCACGCCTAACGACACCACCGACAAGACCGGTACGGGCGTGGCCGACGTCGTCTTCACGGCTTACCCGATCACCAACCTGGACCTCACCACCCAGGCCGCCTGGGATGGTCTGGGTGAGCTCAGCGTCCCGGCCGACGCCTGTGGCGCCGACTACTCGACGCCCTCGCTGATGCTGCCCAGTGGCACTGCCGCCGCCTTCGGTTCCGGCACCGCCTCCGCCGCCACCAACGCCGATGGTGACACCACCATCTCCGGTCTGTCGGTGTCCGCCTACCTGGTGTGTGAGACTTCGGCACCCGCGAACGTCGCCAAGAAGGCCGCCCCCTTCCTCGTGACGATCCCCTTCCCGAACAACACCACCAACAACGGCTCGACGACCGCCGACAACGAGTGGCTGTACACCATTGACGTGTACCCCAAGAACACCGTCGTCCTCGCCCCCACCAAGGGCATTGAGGTCACGGCCAACGGCCTGCAGACCGCCGCACAGCTCAGCTTCCCGGTGACCGCCACCGTGCCGAGCATCGCCGAGGGCGACCAGTTCACCGCCTTCTACGTCACCGACCCGCTCAACGACGCCCTCACCGACGGCAAGGTGGCGTCCGTGACGCTGGACGGCGAGACCGTCGACTCCAGCTACTACACGGTCACCGAAGGCAAGAACCTCAAGGTCGAGTTCAACGAGGCGGGCCGCGCCTTCCTCAAGACCAAGCCGAACTCCTCCCTGGTCATCACCTTCACCGCCACCGCCAACTCGGTGACCGAGTCCGGCAACATCCCCAACACCGCCCACCTGTTCGTGGACACCGAGGGCGGCGACAACCCGCCGGACACCCCGACCAACCCGGTCGTCTCCAACTGGGGCAACGCCGTCATCACCAAGGCCGACGCCGACAACGGCAAGGCCCTGGCCGGCGCCACCTTCCAGGTGTACGAATCCTCCGAGCCCTTCGCCGACACCTGCGACAAGACCACCGCCACCGGCGACCCGATCTCAATCAACGGGGTGGACACCTTCACCTCCGACGCCAACGGTCAGATCAACCTGGCCGGCCTGTTCGTGGACAAGAAGGTCGGCAAGGCCGGCCAGACCGAGGACGAGATCTCCCCGGACAACACCACCCACTGCTACGTGCTCGTTGAGACCGCAGCCCCGGCCGGTTACACGCTGCCCACCGGTGACGCCGCCAAGACGGCCCTGAAGATCACCGCCGGCACCACCACCGCCGACAACATCACCATCGACAACACCAAGCAGAACGTTCCGAACCTGCCGCTCACCGGTGCCAACGGCCGACTGCTCATGATGCTCATTGGTGCTGCACTGGTCCTCCTCGCCGCCGGTTCGGTCCTCGTGGTCCGCAACCGTCGACGCACCCAGGACTGATATGGGCAGGGTCCCGTACAAGCGGGACTAGCCCCTAGCAATCCGCACGGTTGCATGCGCGTGGCGGGCAGGCTCATCCGGGTCTGCCCGCCACGCGCATGCGGGCGGAGTGCATAGGGTGCGCAGTAAGACAGGCGGCAACCGCAGGTTCGCATCCGGGATACGGCGACCGCGCCGACAGCCCCATCCAGAACCCAGCAGCTAACAAGCTCACAACCTACTCACCGAGCCACTTGAGGAGACCCCATGAGTCGACGCGTGCGACGTCGTCGTCCGGCCGCCCAGCCGGACGCCACCCCCCGGAAATGGCGACTGCAGCCGTTGGCTCTCCTGCCCGCAGTCCTGGCGATCGCCGGGATGCTGCTGTTCGCCTACCCGACCGTCGCCGCCTGGGTCACCCAGTACAACCAGTCCAAGATCATCACCTCCTACGACGCCGACGTCGACACCGCCAACCCCGAGGCCGCCGTCCAGCTTGCCCAGGCGCACGCCTACAACGACGCCCTGTCCTCCGGCGCGGTGCTTGAGGCCAACACCAACATCCCTACCGGTGCCGGAAGCGGTGGGGATGACGCCCTCGACTACAACTCGATCTTGGATGCCAACGGCGCCGGCCTCATGGCGCGGCTGCGCATTCCGGCCATCGACCTCGACCTGCCGATCTACCACGGCACGAGCGATGAGACGCTGCTGGCCGGCCTGGGGCACCTGGAGGGTACGTCCCTGCCGGTGGGCGGGGTAGGCACCCGCTCGGTCATCACCGGTCACCGCGGTCTGGCCGACGCCCGCATGTTCACCGACCTCAACCGGGTTGAGGAGGGAGACAAGTTCATCATTGAGGTGTTCGGTGAGGTGCTCACCTACCAGGTGATCGACACCAAGGTGGTCGAGCCCGATGAGACCGAGGCACTGCGTGCGCAGGAGGACCGGGACCTGGTCACGCTGGTCACGTGCACGCCCCTGGGCATCAACACCCACCGCATCCTGGTTACCGGCGAGCGCATCTACCCCACCCCGCAGGAGGACCTCGACGCCGCCGGCCAGGCACCCACGGTTCCCTCCTTCCCCTGGTGGGCGCTCGGGCTAGCGGCAGGATTCATCCTGGTGGGTGTGTACGTGTGGCGGTCGGGTTATTCGGGCGGCCGCCGCCGGGCAGCGCCTCGGTCGCGTGACGCTGCCGCATCCGCTGACGCCGAGGACTCAGGATCCTCCTAGCCCACGCAACGCTCCGACGCCGTATGATCCGGGCCCAATGACAGCGAACCTCCCTGAACAGCAGCGCAATCGTGCGCAACATCGATCCCGCGTGCTGGCGGCCGTTCTCGCCGCCGCCTGCACGGGCGGGTTTGCGGCCACCTGGTGGCTGCTGGTCACTCGCCCCACCGGGCAGCTCATGGAACGAGTGGCACTGGACGGCTCGCGCATCGGAGCCCACTTCGTCTCAGACCATGCCCGCAACCTCCTGCACGTGGTGTCCCTGCCTGCAGCCGTCGGACTCGTGCTCGTCGTCCTCATCGGAGCCCTGTGGCGGGGCAGCCGCCGACGTGCACTGTGGGCGGCGGGCGCCGTCGTCGCCATCAACATCTCCGCCCAGCTGCTCAAATACCTCATCCTGTCGCGGCCGGATTATGGGCTGTCGGAGAAGGCGAGCGGCGCCAACACCCTGCCCTCGGGGCATACCGCCGTCGCCGCCTCTGCCGCGGTCGCGCTCATCCTCGTCGTCGGGCCCCGGTGGCGAGGGCCCGCGGCCTGGGCCGGGGCGCTGCTGACCGCAGCCATGGGTTACTCCACCCTCGTGTGCCAGTGGCATCGCCCGGCCGACGTCGTTGCCGCCATCCTCCTGGCCGTCGCCTGGGGTGCCGTCGCGGTCGCCTGCGGTGCCTGGGGGGACGAATTGCCGGAGCCGTCCGCACCGGGGCGAGTGCCAGCAGCCGCCGTCCTCGGCGGACTCGGAATCCTCGCCGCCGCGGCGGCCCTGGCGCTGGAGGTGCTCACCTGGCGGGCCATGATCGCCATCGACGCCGGCAGTGTTCTCGGCGCCGCCCAGGCCGCAACCCGGTCGGTGGCCTTTGTTGCTTACGCGGCCGGCGCCGTCGGCACGGTGGCCATGTCCGCCACGGCGATGGCAGCGCTCGCCCTGCTCACGCCCAGGGACACCGTCGCAGGAAGACGGGACGAGCACGCGGGGTAACCCTCGAGCATGCGGTTTCGCCGCCGAGGACGCGCCCCCGGGGCGCGCGCTGGACGGTTAAGGAGCGTCCTCGCGGTTTGACGGGCGTGCTCGTGGAGTGAGGCGCTCTCGGTTGGGCGGGCGCGCTGCCGCACCGGGTGGCACACTAGGGGCATGGCTCTGCCCCGTAAGCTTCTCAGTAAGGACGAAATCGTCGTGCGCCACATGCGCACGCATCCCAAAGTCCTGCTGTGGCGCATCCTCATCTTCATGGCCCTGCTGATCATCGGCGCCGTCATCACCGTGCTCATCCCGGACGCGGATTGGCGCGGCGGCGCGCTCATCGCACTGTGGGCACTCGTCCTCGTTGCCATCGTCCCCATCTTCTTCATACCGTGGCTGCGCTGGCGGACGACGACGTACACGGTCACCTCCAAGCGCGTCATCACTCGCTCCGGCATCTTCAACAAGGTCGGACACGACTTGCCGCTGTCGCGCATCTCCGATGTCCAGCAGGAGCGCAGCATCACCGATCGCATGTTCGGCTGCGGCAGCCTTTCCCTGCAGACCAGTGCGGACGAGCCGCTCGTCCTCGTTGACGTTCCCGACGTTGAGATGGTGCAGGTGGAGATCTCCAACTTGCTGTTCCACGACGTTGAGGGCGCCGTCAACGCCGACCCCGACGACTGACGCAGGCTGCCCACCACCGTCCTCCCTCCTTCACCGAAACCGGCACTAATGACGTGCCGAGACCGGCACTAATGACGTGCCGAAACCGGCACTAATGACGCGCCGAAACCGGCACTAATGACGCGCCGGTCTCAGCATCAGTGGGCGGTGGCGGGATCGGATGGCGGGATGGTCGGCGGTGTCTCCGGCAGCGTCGCCGGCAGGGTAACGGTGAAGGTGGTCCCGTGGTCCGCGGGGTCGGTGCGGGAGTCCACGGTCAGGGTGCCGTGGTGGGACTGCACGATCGCCAGCGCAATGCTCATGCCCAGGCCGGTGGAGCCGGTGCGGCGCTCCCGGGATGCGTCCCCCCGCGCGAAGCGTTCGAACATGCGCTCACGCACGGCCGGATCAATGCCCGGTCCGTCGTCGGCGACCGTGATGACGAGCTCGCCGTCGTGCTGACGCGACAGGGTCGTGGTCACCCGGCTACCGGCGGGCGTGTGCACGCGGGCGTTGGCGAGCAGATTGACCATGACCTGCCGCAGGCGCGCCTCGTCGCCCATGACCAGCGGCGGCTCGGGCACGAAGTCATCGGCCGTCACCGGATCCATCCCAGGAGGCGAATCGAGGACCTCCAGGTGTAACTCCCAGGTGTGATCCGGGCCGGCGGCCCGCGCATCGGAGACCGTGTCCACGAGGATCTCCACCAGGTCGACCTCCTCGCGCTCCAGCTCGCGGCCCGCGTCCAGCCGGGCCAGGAGCAGCAGATCCTCCACCAGCACCGTCATCCGCACCGATTCCGAGTGCACCCGCTCCAAGGCGTGCACCGCCTCCTCGGGCAACACGGTATCCGCGCCGCTGCGCTGGATGAGCTCGGTGTAGCCGCGGATCGACGCCAGCGGCGTGCGCAACTCATGCGAGGCATCGGCGACGAACTGGCGCACCTGTGTCTCGCTGCGCTGGCGGGCCGCCAGTGCGTCGTCGACGTGCCCGAGGAGGGTGTTAAGGGCGGTGCCCACCTGGCCGATCTCCTGCGAGGAGGCGACATCGGCGGCGTCGACCCGCTCCCGGATACTCACCTCGCCGCGCGCGAGCGGCTGGGAGGCGACCCGTTCGGCCGTGTCCGCCACGCGTTCGAGCGGCGCCAGCGAACGACGAATCATTGCCCTGCCGGCCAGCGCGGCAATGAGCGCCCCGGCGAGCCCAATGAGCAGTTGGGCGAGCAGCTGGGTGCGGATCAGGGCCTCATCGGCGGTGGTGGAGAGCCCGGTGACGACGACGTCGCCGCTGGTGGCGTCCTCGGTCACCAGCACGCGGTAGTTGCCCAGAGAGGTGATGGAAACCGTCACCGGCTTGCCGGTGACCTCCAGGGACAGCAGGGCCTCGCACTCGGCATCGGTGAGGGTGCGGTAGGTGCCGGTGTCGTCGATATAGCCGGCGGTCACGGTGGAGGTGGCGCCGTCGCGGTCACCGGCTGCGATGAGTGTCAGGGTGCCGGTGGACTGGCCGACGGCGTCCAGGCCAATGGGTACGTCATCCTTGGGGGAGGCCGGGGGGCCGGCCAGGCTCTCGGGCGGCTGGTCGGTGGCCGCTCCGCCTCCGGTTGGGGCGGCGCCCTGGCGGCGGGCGGCCGCGCGATCGGAGGCGGGCGTGAGC
>NZ_JAWDJJ010000226.1:0-1882 GCF_032465695.1 Actinomyces sp. MRS3W | reverse complement strand
GTCTCGGTCTCGGAGATCGGCGACATGGCGCCGGTAGGGCCCGTCAGCGGTCCGGAGTTGATGCCGGAGTCGGGTCCGCCGCTCGACCACTCCCCTGCCCGCTGTGTGCCCCAGGCAGGATCCGCTTGGCCGCGGCGGGGACGTTTGCGATTTCCCTTGGTAACGAGCTCGGCGTACTTGGCCAGGCCGCGCTTGACGGCGTCTCCGAAACCGGTGGCGTCGGGCACGTGGACAACCCGCACGGCCGTGACCGCGTCGGCGCCGGAGTCGACGACGGCCTCCTCGATCGGAGTGCCGTCACCGAGCCCGTTGGCGCGCGAGGCGACATCAACAATGAGCAGGACGTCGGGGGCGACGCTTTGGCCGGCCACCGCCCGCAGGGTTTTGGGCAGGTAGGGGGTGACTCCGGCTGAGACGAGGACCGCGAGGACCCCGCCCGGTGATGATGCTTGCTGTCCGGCGCTCCCGGCCCGGCTCATACCGCGCGCCGTTTGAGCTTGCGGCGCTCGCGCTCGGACAGTCCTCCCCAAATCCCGAAGCGCTCGTCATTGGCCAGGGCGTACTCCAGGCACTCCTCGCGCACCTCGCAGGAGGCGCACACGCGCTTCGCCTCGCGGGTGGAGCCACCCTTCTCAGGGAAGAAGGCCTCGGGGTCGGTTTGGGCGCACAGAGCGCGCTCCTGCCACGCCAGGGGGCCCTCGTCGGGATTGTCGTCGCCGAGCAGAAGGAGGAGCGCCTCGTCGTCGGCGTTGTCGGACCGCTCAAGCGGACCGTCGCCGAGGATGTTCCACACGATGGCTTCCCTTCAGGATACGGACGATGTTTACGTAGAATTACACGGGTGTGAGCCGCGTTGAGTCAAGCCGTGGCCGCGAAATTCACTCAATTGCGATGGCCCACACCCCACCGACCACCCCGTTCACACCACCGGGACTTTCGCCCGGCGTGGCCCGGGTCACGCCGGGTGCCGCGATGATGGCGCACCATCCCGCCGAGGCTTTTATGACAATTTCCTGTCAATCAGCTGTGTAAGCCCGCTGCCACCCCGTTGGGCCGTGCGCGCCGGCCCGGCACCCGCCGCGGGCCCGGGGCGCCTCCCGCACCCGGCGCACCCCGGCTCACGGCGTCCACCCCGCACCATTGAAGCGCGAGGAGCCCCGGGAGTCTGATTGGATCAGGGGGTGACCGACGCGCTGACCGCCTGCCTTCCCTCCGCCACCGATGCCGACCGCCCGTGGCTGGTGTGGTACGCGCCCGGCGAGCGCGTGGAGCTGACCGGACACGTGCTGCACATGTGGCAGTGCAAGATCGCCAACCTGCTCAGCGACGAGCTGGCCGTGGCCACTCCCCTCGTTCACATTGGCCTGGGTGTGCATTGGCGGACGGTGACCTGGTGCTGCGGCACATGGCTGGCCGGCGGCGCCGTCGCCTTCGACGCCACCCGCGCGCCTCAAGCAGCCGCCATGGCGGCGGACCCGGACGTTTCGGTGGCTTTTGCCCCCGCGGGCTTGGTGGCGAGCGCCGAGCTGCAGGTCCTGGTGCCGCGTGCCGCCCTGGCCGTGCGCTGGCCCGGGGACCTGCCGCCGCTTGTGCTTGACGGCGTCGCGGACCTCATGCCTCGCGCGGACGACTTCACGCCGCCGGTCAGCAACGGCACGCAGCCGGCGCTGGTGCGGGCCACGGGCCGGTCGGAAGCGGTCTCCCGAGACGCGCTCGTCACCGGCTTGGCCGACTTCACAGATCGGGCGGACGCTGCGGGCAGGCGCGCCGCGCTGGTGCAGGTGCCAGGCGACGCCCCGGAAGATGCCATGCGCGGCGTGCTCGCCGCCTGGCGGGTCGGCCTCACCGCGGTGTTGTTGTCCCCCGACGCCGATGCCGACCT
>NZ_JAWDJJ010000225.1:0-8830 GCF_032465695.1 Actinomyces sp. MRS3W | reverse complement strand
CCACAACGCCTTCACCCTAAACGGGGTCACCGGTCCTCTCCAGGCACTGCCGGTACCCGCCTGCCTGCGATCGACCCGGGGCGCAGGATGCGGTGTTGGAGCAGCGACGCGAGCGTTTGTCGCATCAGCGCGGGGGAGTCCGGGTGCTCTCCCAGTGCCCGGCTCACGGCGTCGTGAATCTCGCGCAGCGGGCGCGGCCGGTCGCACGCCAACCATGCGGCCGCGCCGGCCCCGCCTAAGACGTTCACCTGGCGGCCACTGAGCAGGGCCACCATCCCCTCCGATTCGACGGCGTCGGTCCACGGCGCCCGGGCGAGCACGTCCTCATCGTGGAGTGCCGGACCCTGCGCATCTGCGGTCCCGTCGTCTCCGCGCGCGCCGGGAGACGCCTCCGCGTCCCGCACCCCGCCGGGATGATGCCGCCAGGTGGACCGGGCATGGTCATCCACGCCTTGTGCCGCACCGCCCGCACAGGCCACGGCAGCTTCAACGTCGCCTGCTGCTAGGGCCGCCAGCACCTCTCCGCACTCGGCCTGGTCGCTGAAGCGGAGCCGCCACGGGCCTCCGGACAGAGACAGCACCTCGGCCAGGACGCGCAGCGGGGCGGCCAGGTCATACAGGGAGGAGGACTGCGGCACCACCTCACCGATGGCTTCGGCGAGCCCGAGTGGTTCCAGGCTCATGCCTTCCTCCACGCGCTCGGCGATGACGACGGCGCCCAGGGTCACCGGATCACCGTCAGCGCCGACCGCAGTCAAGCCGAGCTCACCCGGGTCACGGTCGAGCTTGCGACCGCCGCGGCCAACAAGCGAGAGGGGCTTGGGATAGGGGCGTACGCGCAGGCTCCCCGGCTCGACGCCGAGCGTCTCATCGGTGAGGTAGTCGAAGCTGTCCGCAAGGCGCTGGCAGAAGGTCGTCTTGCCCGTGCCCGAAGCCGCCACGATCCCGACGGCGCGTCGTCCTCTGTGCCCGTCTCGCCGCGGCACCAGGCCCGCCGCGTGAAGCATGAGCAGCTCCCCGGCGCCGAGGCCGATGGCGATGCGGGTGAGCCGTTGGGAGATGGCGTAGCCGTCGGCGATGGCGGCAGGGGTAAGGATGAGATCCTCCGCACCCGCACTGCCCGTCGGCTTCGGGCCGTCCCCCGCCGTCGGGCCACCCGCGGCTGTCATTTCGCTCGACCTGGCCCGGGGTCCGGAGAGGATCCGGACCGTGCGTTCAACAGGAGAGGTCGCGTTCCCGGGGCCTGCCGTGCAGGCCCGCCAGGCCCGTGCCAGCTCCCGTGACTGATCGTCGGTCAGTTCGTCCGTGTGTAACGAAACCGCGTGGCCAAGCAGCGACAGGAGCACGATGTGTACCTCAGCGGTTCCTCTGAGTGAACGATGGAGCAGCGGCGATGATACCGTGCAGGTCCGGCAATCGCGGGTAATCCGCAGTCTGACACCGCAGGAGGAGCCCATGACCCGTCCGCCCGCCCCGTCCGCGGAGCAACCCGGGGATGCCAAGGAGCTGACCGCGGCTGCCAGCGCGCCCACGGCGGACGCATCGAATGACCTCGCGGGTCCCTCCGTGACTCAGGATTTCCTCCATGGCCTCGGCCCCGTCACGGGCCTGTTCGGGGACGACGACGCCTCCGCAGGCGAGGAGCAGACGCACCACCACAGGCGCGGGGGCGGCAGGCGACGCCGGCACCGTCACCGCAGTTGGTTCCGTCGTCACAAGGCGGCAACTGTGCTGTTGGCGATCCTCCTCGTCGCCGTCCTCGCCGTAGCGGGCGTGGCCCTGTGGCTGCGCGCGGCCCTGGGCTCGCTCAACTCAATCGCGGATCCCTTCGCCGGCCTGCCCTCCCGTGCCCCGTATGCCTCGACGACGCAGGCGGAGGACCCGGTCACCTTCCTCGTGCTGGGTTCGGATTCCCGCATCGACACCGACGACCCCTCCCAGTGGGAGGTGGGCGCGCAGCGCACCGACACGATCATGCTCGTCCAGGTCAGCGGCGACCGGCAGAACGTCAACGTCATGTCGATTCCCCGCGACTCGTGGGTGACGATCCCCGCTAATGACGTCGTCGACCACGATTCCTCGGCGAAGCTCAACGCCGCCTATTCCTGGGGCGGCCCCACCCTGCTCATTGAAACCATCGAGTCGTCCATCGGCATTCACATCGACCATTTCGCAGTGGCGAACTTCGAGTCCTTCACCGCGCTGACGGACGAGCTGGGTGGGGTGGAGATCACCCTCACCCAACCGTTGGATCTCACCGGCGCGCAGGCTGCGGCGTCCTCCCAGAGTGTGCTCGAACCGGGCACGCATACCCTCACCGGCGAGCAAGCGCTCATCTACGCCCGCGAGCGCTACACCCTCCCCAACGGGGACTTCGACCGAATTAAGCGCCAGCAGAACTGGATGCGGGCGATCCTCGCCAAGGCAATCAGCGCGGACACCTTCACCAGCCCCACCAAGCTATCCGGTCTCATCTCCACCATCCAGGACGCCGTGGCCACCGATGAGGGGTTCACGACGGCGGAGATGACCCGCCTGGGCCTGTCGCTGTCCGCGGTGCGCTCCGGCGATGTCGCCTTTTTCCAGGCGCCGGTGACGGGTACGAGTACAAGCGAGGACGGCCAGTCGATTGTGCTGCTGGATGTGCCCGCTCTCGCCGAGGTCACCGCCGCTTTCCAGACCGACTCGCTGACGGACTACGTGGCCGAGCACGAGGACAGCCTCAATATGCTCGGCACCGAGGTGAACTGAGCAGAGTGCCTCCCGGGCCGACGGTTGGCCCCCGCTTCTCGCTCCGCAGCCGGCCGCAGCGGTGGCGGCACGGTTGTGCCGTGGGTTCCGCGCGCGGTTGCGGCGAGGATTCAGTGGCGGCGCCGACTGCGCCGTGTGGGCGCCGGATTCTCACCGCTCGCCCCGGATGCCGTCGTCGCGGCGGAAACGCTGACCGCGGTGGGCGGGGCAGGCGCTTCGGTCGTCGTCGTTTGACCGGCCTGGCTGTGTGCCGATTCCGCGGCGGAGGTTGAGCGCCGGGCGGAACCGGAGCGGGGCGATTCGTCAACGACGATATCCCCCATGCTCGGGCGGCTGCGGCGCTTACCGGGCAGGGGGATGATCCCCAGGAGCTTCCTGCGCTCGGTCTGCTGGTAGTAGCCCTGGCCGTAGCCGCCGTAACCGTAGCCGTAGTACACGGACCCGAGGGCGCGCCGCGAGGCCCGGTTGAGGACGACGCCCAGGAGCCTGCCATCCACCTGCGCCAAGACCTTGCCGCACAAGCGCGCCTGTTCCTTGTAAGTGCCGCCCACCGCGAGCACGAGGATGGCGCCGTCCGCCAGCCCGGTGAGGAGACCGGCGTCGGTGACCGGCAGCAGCGGCGGGGCGTCGAGGATGACGGTCGCTTCCTCGGTGAGTCGGTCCAGCAGCGCCTTCATGCGCTGGGAGCCCAGCAGCTCGGAGGGGTTCGGGGGGATGCGGCCAGCGGGAATGACACGCAGGTGCGGCTGGTCGGGGATGGCCCGGGCGACGTCAGCGATGGACACGTCGCCGGCGAGCACCTGGGTGAGGCCGACCGCGCCGTCGACCCCGAAGATCTTGTGGACGACCGGCTTGCGCAGGTCGGCGTCCACCAGGATGGTGCGCTGGCCGGAGGCGGCGAGCATCTGCGCGAGGACCGCGGAGATGGTGGACTTGCCCTCGCCGGCGTTGGCGGAGGTCATGACGATGGCACGGGGCGGATTATCAACGTCGAGGAAGCGCAGGTTGGTGCGCAGGTGGCGCAGCGCCTCCGCGGCGTCTCCGAGCCCGTCAACTTGACGGCGCCCCTTCTCGTTGAGCTCGTTGGAGCGGGGGACGACGGCGAGTACGGAAGAGCCCAGGAGTTCCTCGACGTCGGAGTTGTGGCGCACCTTGTTGTCCAGCGCGCGGCGCAGGAAGGCGATGGCGTAGCCGAGGACAAGCCCGCCAGCGAGCCCGGCCAGGACGAGTTTGCGCACGTCCGGGGAAATGGGCGAGGTGGGCAGCGCGGCCTGTTCGAGGGCGACGAGGGTGGTGGACGTGGGCGCCGTCGAGTCCTCTGTGCCGGTGCCGGAGTCGGTCTGGGTGGTGGAGCCGGCCGACAGGGACTCCAGGGAGGCAATCTCCTCCCCTAGGGCAACGACCGCAGCATTGGCGATGTCGCGGGCTCGGGCCGGGTCGGAGGACGTGGCGGTGATCCAGATGATGGGGGTGGCAGCGTCCGGGGTCCCGCTCAGAGAGCCGCCGAGGCCGTCCAGGCCGAGGCTCGTGGAGACGCGTTCGGCGACGGGCTGGGAGGCGGTCAGGGAGGCAAAGGCGTTGGCCTTCTGCTGGGCTATCGAGTTGGAGGTGAAGGCATCCGTGCCGCCGACGACGACGAGGGCGCTCGTGGTTGCCGAGTAGGTCTTCGGCTGGAGCTGGGCGTAGCCAAAGCCCAGGAATCCGCCAAGGAGCGTACACAGGACAATGACAACGAGGTTGACCCGCGTCACGCGTACAAAATCCTGAATGGTCACGGCTGTCGCTCTTCCGTCCTTCTTGATTGGGGTCGTCGTGGGACCGGTCCGGGCCCACGGTAGCAAGGGGATTACGTGGCCCGCAGCAGCGGGAGCAGGTGGGTCAGGGCGGCGTCGATGCGGTCCGCACTGTCCCGGGCGGCCGCCGCGGACCGCCGAAACGGGTCGGGGACGTCGTTTTGGGAGGTGGCGGCCGGGGCGTTAGCGGCCAGGGCGGCCGCTAATGCGTCGGGGCTGTCTGCTTCCGCGGCGGTGAGTCGCTGCGCCGCGTCGGCGGCCTGCGCCAGGGTGAGGACCCGGGCGCGGGCCTGCGGGTAGTCATCGAGAATGCGGCTGCGGTGCGCCGTCTCCATGGTCAGGACCAACCCGGCGCGGGCCAGCATCCGAGCGGTCAGCGGGCGGGAGCGGAAGGCGTCGATCTCCTCGGGGTTAACGCCGCGCTCCACCGCGAGGGCGGCCATGCGCGCATCCATGCGGCGGCCGGCCAGTCCCGGAACCCCGGCGGAGGCAACCGCCCAGGCCGCGTCCTGGCCGAGGAGCTGACGCAGTCTGAGCTCGGCGTAGGAGCTGCGTGAGATGTTGGCGGTGCAGATGAACAGCAGTCGCGGGGCGCCGCCGTGCCGGACCGTGCCGGACCGGTGGCCTTCTCTGTCTGGGATGGCGGCGTCGAACAGGGGCGCGCTCCCGAATCCCAACGGGCGGGGACGGGTCATGGCCGGACCTCCAGAAGTCCGGCATTGACGAGTTCGGTGAGGAAGGCGTCGACGTCAGCCGTGATCTGCTCCGGCTTGGTTCCGACGGCGGCCGCAACTCCGGCGGCGACGGCGGCGGCGGTGGTGCCGGTGTCGGGGTCGGTGGCGGCAAGCCAGATGCGGGCGGCGGAGCCCTGGAGGACGACCGGTGGACCATCGGGCAGGGGCGCGACATAGACGACGGGCTGTGCGCCGTCGACCCGGAGGTGAGCCAGGCGAGCAGGAACGGCGTAGCTCATGGGCGCCTCCGTCCGGTCAGCTCAACGAGGGCTTCACGGATACGGCCGAAGAATTCGGCGATGATCTCTGCACGGGTGGGGCGCCGCCCCACCCGCATGGCAAGGTGGTCGGTGTTGACCAGGAGGGAACGGGCGAGAATCCGCGCCTTGGCGGCGGGGCCGGGGGCCGCCTTGAGGCGTGCCCGCCACTCGTCCAGGCGGCTGGCGTCGCGGGAGGAGAAGACAACCCACAGGTCGTGGGAGGGGTCATCACGGTAGGCGTCAAGCTCTCCGAGGGCGGCGGCGAGCCCCACCTGAGCGCCGAGCTGGCGGGCGAGGAGCCGAATGTTTCGGCGGTCGGCCTCCGTGACCGCGGTCCAAGCGCGCCGGTAGTCGGGGTCTTGGTGGCCTGCGCCATTGCGGGCTACGTGCAGTAGGAGCAGGAGACGTTGCGCGACCAGGTCGGGCACAGGACAGGACACGCCGGCGATGAGGCGCCTTCCCCGGTCTCGCCATAGGACGGCGAAAGCGTCCCCGCGGGTGAGGCCGGGGAAGGTGCGGTGGACGTCCGTGTATCCCCAGGCGGGGTGATAGAAGGTGGCGGCGTGCTCGAAGGCGCTGCCGGTGGCGAAGGACGTGACGTGCTGCCAGCCGTGGGCGGTGAGCACATCCAGGTAGCGGGCCACATGGTCGGGGCGCACCAGCACGTCGGCGTCGGTGGAGCTATGCAGGGGCCGACCGATAGAGGGGTCAACCGCGGGTCCCTTGATGTGGAGGAGATCGACGCCGGCGTCTGCGGCCAGAGTCTGCAGGGCGGCGTGGGCGAGCTGCACCCGCACGCCCACGGGCACCTCGGCCTGGGGGGTAGCGCTGGGCGGCGAGTTCATGGGGGTCATGCTAGGCGGCTGCCCCCACTTCGCGATCGTCCTGCGCACCGTGATTTCGGCACCAAGTACAGGCAATGACATCCTCGAGGCCGTAGAGGCACAGGCACGGTGGACCGTATCCGGATTATCTCCGACGATCCTCCGTGGGCGGTTGTGACGTCGATTCCCGGCGGTCGGAGCCCGCATGCTCACTAGCGCAGCTACGCTACTGCCCCAGCCGCACCGTGATCACGAGAGGAATCCAGCCGCAATGTCCCCTTTGTCCCGCTACCGCCACTACCTCGGCGTACTCTTCGACCGAGGCCAAAGGTGGCGACTCACCGTGGCGGTACTTGGCAACATCGTCATCGCCCTCATGGATACCGCCTCCGTGCTGCTCATCGCTCCTCTCGTCCTGGCGATGAGCAATGACTGGGACACCGGCACGGCAGGCATCATTGCCGACCATCTCGGCATCACCACGCAGAACGAGCTCGTGCTCGTTCTCCTGTGCGTGGTAGTTGGCGGATTCGTTCTCAAGGATCTACTCACCATCGCCTACACGTGGTGGTCAACCACCTTCACCGCCGCTATCCGCTCCGAGGCGCAGATCGAAATGTCCGAGTACTACATGCGCCTGCCTTATCACCTCCATGCACACCTGGGACTTGCCGTCATCCTGCGCAAGACCTCCACGTCCGTCGTCCAGGCGTACACCACTTTCGCAGGCGGGATACTCTCGCTGCTGACACAAGTGTTTTCCGTCGCCTGCATTGGTACGGCTCTCATCATCGCCACCCCGGCCGTCTCCCTGAGCCTCGTTGTATTCATCGGACTCTCCGGCTGGATCTACCTGCGCGTGGTCAAGCCCATTAATGCACGCATTTCCGTGCAGTCTCTCGTCGCGGCGGAGCAGAGCTATAACACGACTTTTGACGCGTTCGGGGCGATCAAGGAGACACAGCTGCGCAGCTCCTACCCCTACTTCCTGGGCGCAATTGCCACGCCGGTACGCCACGCGGCCCAGCTGCAACGTACCTCGACCTTCCTGGGCACCCTGCCCAAGCAGCTGATGGAAATCCTGTTCATGGTGGGGCTGGCGCTTTCCTTCCTCTTCGCATCCCTGACCGGTAACGCCAACAACATCCTCCCTTCCCTGGCGGTACTCGTCGCCGGAGCCTTCCGGCTCCTGCCCGCGATCTCCGGCATGTTGGGTTCTCTCACTAGTATCCGGCACGGGGAAGCCGGTACCCGCGAATTCGTCGCGGACAAGCTTGCCGCTCGCGCTTCCAACCTGTTGCGAGTCGACGACGCCGCCGTCGCCGGCCCGAATCTGCCGCTTACCCGCGAGTTGAGGGTTGAGGATGTCCGCTTCCGCTACAACCCCGATACCCCGGAGGTCCTCAAAGGCGTTTCCTTGACGATCAAGGCCGGAAGCACCGTCGCCTTCGTCGGTTCATCCGGCGCCGGCAAATCCACGCTCCTCGACGTCGTCATGGGGCTCCAGACCCCCACCAGCGGTCGCCTTCTGGTAGACGGCACCGATGTCGCCACCCGCTTGAACGGCTGGCAGCGCAACATTGGAGTCGTCCCCCAGGAAGTCTTTCTCACCGATCGCACCATCGCCGAAAATGTTGCCTTCGACACCGCCAAGGAGGACATCGACGAGGCTCTGGTCCGCGATGTCCTCCGCCAAGCCGACATTCTCGACTTCGTGGAATCTCAGCCCGAAGGAATCTGGTCATCTTTCGGCGAGCGCGGGCGCAGGCTATCTGGTGGGCAACGTCAACGCATTGGCATCGCCCGCGCCTTGTACCGGCGTCCTTCCGTCCTCATTCTCGATGAAGCCACCTCGGCCCTCGACAATGAGACGGAGGCCCGCATTGCCGAGACGATCGCCGCCCTCCACGGGCGAATCACCGTCATCATTGTCGCCCACCGTTTGTCCACTGTGCGTGAGGCAGACATGATCGCCTTCCTGACCGACGGCGTCGTCGAAGCCACCGGTACTTTCACCCAGCTCCAGGAGCGCAGCGATGGCTTCCGCCGCCTCGTGGAATTGGCCTCACTTGAGGAGCACAGCGCATGAGTCGTCCTCCAGCCGCCCCCACGGTCAGCGTCATCATTCCCTTCTACGGGGACCCCGCACCCGCGCTCACGCTCGTGGCCGCCCTGCGCAGCCAGAAGCCGCGGCATCTGCACGAGATCATCGTCAGTGACGACTGCTCCCCCACGCCCTTTCCCGAAACCCCGGGGGTCACCATCGTGCGGCGCCGCAGCAACGGGGGCTTCGCCCAGGCTGTGAACTCGGGCGCCAACGCAGCCACCGGCGACCTGCTCCTCGTCCTCAACTCCGACCTCGAGCTCGTTCCCGGTTTCGTCGACCGACTGGTCGCCGGCGCGCGGCCCTGGCTGCCGGCCCTCGTCTCCTGCCCCCTGGTCTCCCCCGACGGCACTCCCGCCTGGCC
>NZ_JAWDJJ010000224.1:0-2000 GCF_032465695.1 Actinomyces sp. MRS3W | reverse complement strand
TGCCGAAACCGGCACTTGTGACGTACCGAAACCGGCACTAATGACGTACCCAAACCGGTCGATGTGGTGGTGGCCGGTCGGCGCCGACGCTGAGGGCCGGGTCCGGGCAGTCTTGCACGCCCCCCGCCCGGCCAGGACACCGGCGGTCGGGACCGAGCCGCTCCCCGGGAATCAGCGGTTCGTCTCTTCCGACGAGTCCTCGCCCGCCCCGGCGCCGCCGTCAGCCTCAACACGACTCGAGGGCGCATGGGGCCCGGAGGCGAGTGTGGCCACCTCGACGGCGGTCACGCCCAGCAGGATCGCGGCGAAGGAGAAGAAGAACCAGCCGGGCGCCCACGCGTTCCGGTGCGCTCCCGCCACGAGCACCACCCCGATCATGACCGCGATCTTGCCCGCGAAGGAAATCATGACGCCGCCGGAGGCGAGCAGGGGGAAGCGCTCCCACGGCAGGGCCAGGGCGACGACGGTGATGAGGGTCAGCAGGAATCCGGTCCCGGCGCCCCAGGCGGCACCGGCCCAGGCCGCTCCGCCCGCGAGCGCGCCGGCGATGAGCACGATGATGCTCAGGCCGACGCCGGTGAGCGCGACCCGCACGGCGGCGCTTCTCATTCGCGCCTGGGGCGACATCTGCTGTGCCAAGTCCTTCTTCTGCGTCAACGGCGTCGGCCTCCTCGCGCGTGTCGGGCGCCCAGGCGGCGCGCCCAGGCCTGCCGCACCCCGGGCATGAGGTCTACGGTGACGACCAGGGCGAAGCAGACCCCGACGAGGCTGCCGATCAACACCCATTTCAGGGGGAAGAAGGCCATGGCGGCCACCGAGAAGGCGGCGACGGCGGCCCACACGTACATGACCAGGACGGCGCGGCGGTGGGAGTGACCCGCGGCCAGCAGTCGGTGGTGCATGTGCATACGGTCGGGGTGGAAGGGGCTGTGTCCGGCGCGGGTGCGGCGCACGATCGCCATGATCATGTCCGTCAGCGGCAGCAGCAGCACCGCCAGGGGAATGAGAACGGGCAGGAACACCGGCACCGCCGTCGGCCCCTCAAGCGTGCCCGGGTCGATCTGGCCGGTGACGATGATCGTGCCGGCAGCGCTGATCAGCCCCAGCTGCATGGAGCCGGAATCCCCCATGAAGATGGTCGCGGGATGGAAGTTATGGGGTAGGAAGCCCATGCAGATGCCGATGAGCGCAGCCACCACCGTGGCCGCCAGGGAGGTGTAGGACTCGGGCGAGGTGGTGCGGGTGAGCACGTAGACGTATAGGAAGAAGGCGGTGGAGCCGATGCCGATAATGCCGGCGGCGAGCCCGTCCAGGCCATCGACGAAGTTGACGGCGTTGATCGCGGCCAGTACCACCACGATGGTCGAGATGAGCGACAGCCGCGAGGAGCCGATGGTGAGCCCGCCCACGGGGAAGGTGATGAGCTGGACGCCCTGCCAGGCCATGACCCCGGCGGCGAGGATCTGCCCGACGAGCTTGGTCATCCAGTCCAAGTCCCACAGGTCGTCGATGACCCCGAGCCCGCAGACCATGCCGGCCCCCAGCACCACCGCCCAGGCGGAGGAGTCGATGACGTTGGACAGATAGGGCACTTGGGAGGCGACGACGATGGCGGTGGCGAAACCGGCGAACATAGCCACGCCCCCGAGCCGGGGGATGGGGGTGGAGTGGACGTCCCGGGCCCGCACCGGCGTGAGCGCACCGCTGACCAGGGCCAGATGGCGCACAATCGGCACGGCGACGTAGGTGACCGCCGCGGCGACGAGCAGAACCAGCAGGTAGACCTTCACGCGCCGCCCTCCTCGGCTGCGGGCGCGAGCGGCACCACGGCGGCCAGTTGGGTGCGGGTGATGACGCCGTCGCGTACCACCGTCGGTGCCTGCGCCGCGCGGCCCGCCAGCGACACGATGGTGGAGGCCACCGGGCCGGGCGTGGCGCCGCCGTCGAGCAGGAGGATATCCGTCGGCACCTGCGGACCGGGCACCGCACCGGCGTCGGCA
>NZ_JAWDJJ010000223.1:0-4948 GCF_032465695.1 Actinomyces sp. MRS3W | reverse complement strand
GGCGCCCGCCGCCCCGACGCTCGCGGCGACCGCACCGACCGCCACGGCGACGGCGTTAGACGAGGAGTCGCTGCTCAGCGTGGTGGTGGACTTGTCCGGCCGCCGGGATGCCGCGCTCAACGCCGGCGACGGCGAGGCCCTCGCCGGCACCACGGTGCCCGACTCGCCCGCCGCCCTCGCGGATGCCGAGGTGCTGGACACGCTCACCGATGCGGGGGAGAGCGTCTCCGATCTGGACACCTCGGTGCTGAGCGTCGTCGAGGTGGACGTGCCGGAGCCCTGCGCCCAGCGCTGGACCGATGCCCGCGCGGTCAAGATCCGTCAGTCCCAGCCCCCATCGAGCCGCACGGCCGCGGACGGTACCGTGCGCACGGTGCCAGCGCAGGCCGCGCGGGAGGTGGTGCTGGTACTCGTGCCCGGCCCCTGGCGGGTAGCCGAAGTGAGAGCGGTCTAGATAATTGTTTCCAAGGGCGCAGGCCGGGGTAAGCGTGGGCGGCGCTCCTCTTTTCACCGAAACCGGCACTAATAACGTACCCAAACCGGCACTTGTAACGTGCCGAAACCGGCACTAATGACGTGCCGAGACCGGTCGATATGACGAGGCAGGGGCTGCCGTGGTTGAGCGTCCGCGGCGCTCCGGGGCATCGATTGTGTATGTGGGTGCTTGCTGGGCTTTGTTGATGCGGTGTGGCAGTCGTCTGCGGTGTCTGTGCCGGGGGTGCTGGTCGGATGTGTTCTGGCAGGTGGAGCTCGAGTGCGACCCTTGTGACCCGAAGCCTCGGTTGTGTGCGGGGGTTTCGGACGCAAAGGGTCGTAGTCGGCGTCGGGGCGGAGGGCTGGGGTGCAAAGGGCCGTACTGGACCTCGAACAGCAGGCCCTGGCTGTCGGCGTTCTGGGCGTTGGCGTTGCGGTGCGGCGCGGCAGCGCCGGACGACCCAGCCCCGGCCCCGCCCCTTCAGCGCCGACGTGCACTGGCCGCTACAACCACATCGACCGGTTTCGGCACGTTATTAGTGCCGGTTTCGGTGAGATCGCGCCGCGAGCCGGTCACGACGGGCCTGGCGCCCTGCCCGACAACGGCCCGAGCCTTTTGCGCCGGCTTCCTCCCTGTACCGGCCCATATCCTCGGAATCAATCAGCTGTCATCCGAGGCAATGCGGGTACGACCGGCGGGTCGATGACGCAGCCGGGGACGTCCGTTGCTCGCGGGGCTTGTGACCGGGGCTGGTGGCCTATAGGCCCAGTTCGCCGGCGAAGTCGCCGTCCTCCAGGCGCTTCTTGACGGTCATGAGGTAGCGGGAGGCGTCAGCCCCGTCAATGAGCCGGTGGTCGTAGGACAGAGACAGGTAGCACACGGAGCGCACCGCGATGGCCGCGTTGCCCTCGGCATCCTCAATCACGCGCGGCTGCCGGGTGATGGCCCCCACGCCGAGGATGGCGACCTCGGGCTGGTTGATGATCGGGGTGTCGAACAGGGCGCCGCCGGAGCCGGTGTTGGTCACCGTGAAGGTGGATCCGGACAGCTCACCGGGATCGATCGTATTGTCGCGGGCGCGCGCCGCCAGATCGTTGATGCGCTTGGCCAGGCCGGGGATGTTGAGATCTCCAGCATGCGTGACCACGGGGACGAACAGCCCGCGCGGGGTATCCACTGCAATACCGATGTGCTCGACGTCGTGGTAGGTCACCTGGCTGCCGTCGATCGTGGCGTTGAGCCTGGGATGGGCCTTGAGGGCCTCGGTGGCCGCCGCAACGAAGAAGGGCAAGTAGGTGAGCTTGGTGCCGTTCTTGGCCAGGAACTCGTCCTTGGCCCGGGCGCGCAGGGCGGCGATGCGGGTGACATCGACCTCGACGACGGTGGTGAGCTGGGCCGAGGTCTGCAGCGAGGACAGCATGCGCTCACCGATGAGACGGCGCACGCGGCTGAGCTTCTCGGTGCGACCACGCAGCTCGGCCGCAGCGGCCGGCGCCGCCGCCGATCCGGCAGGCGCGGCGGCGGGCTCCGCTTTGGCCGTGGGCTGCGCGGCGGGCTCCGGTGCGGGCACGGCCTCGGGCTGCGCAGCAGGTTCCGGTGCGGGCATGGCCGCGGCCTGCGCGGCAGCGGCTGCCTCCACGTCCTGGCGGCGGATGCGACCGCCGACGCCGGTGCCGGTTACCGTGGCCAGGTCAACGCCTCGCTCACGGGCGAGTTTGCGCACAATCGGCGTCACGTAGGCGGGGGAGGCCGGTGTCGCGGGCGCGGCGCCAGTCGGTTCCGGCCCCTCAGGCGCGGCCGCTGTGGGCGCCGGTGCCGAGGCTGCGGCGGGCGTCGCCGAAGGCTCCGGGGCAGGCGGTGCCGAAACTGCTTCGGTTGGGGCGCCGATCGTGGCGATGATGGCGCCGACCGCGACGGTCTCATCCTCAGCGACGTGGATGCGGAGCAGAGTGCCGGCCACGGGCGAGGGGATCTCGGTGTCGACCTTGTCGGTGGACACCTCGAGCAGGGGCTCGCCCACCTCCACGGTGTCGCCCACGGACTTGAGCCAGGAGGAGACCGTCCCCTCGGTCACCGACTCGCCCAGTGCGGGCATCTTCACGGATTCGGACATGATGGAATGTCAACCTCTTCCTGTGATCGGGCTGAAGCAGCTCTGGTGGTGCGGTGGCTCTCCGGCGTACAAGCGCGGACGACAACCCCGGTCAGCCTACGGCACGCTTCAGGCCTCCGCCCCGGATTCGTCAGCACCGCCGGAGGCGGCGCGGGCTTCGAGATACGCCAGCAGCGTGGCCACGCCCGCGCCCGTCCCGCCCTGCGGAGTCGCGCCCCAAGCGGATTTGTCGTTGTAGGCCGGCCCGGCGACGTCCAAGTGCGCCCAGGGCGTGTCGCCGACGAACTCGCGCAGGAACAAGCCCGCCACGAGCATGCCCCCGGCCCGATTGCCGACGGCGGCATTGCGCAGGTCCGCGAAGGGAGTCTCCAGGTTCGCGCGCAGGTACTGCGGCAGCGGCATGGGCCAGAAATCCTCGCCGGCACGGTCCGCAGCCGCGACGACGCCGTCGCGCACCGCGGGCGTGCCCATGACCCCGGCCGTGCGCTCACCGAGGGCGACGATCTGAGCGCCGGTGAGAGTCGCGACGTCGAGCACGACGGCGGGATGCTCGGCCACGGCCGCCGCCAGGGCATCGGCCATGACCAGGCGGCCCTCGGCATCGGTGTTGGTCACCTCAACCGTGGTTCCGTCGAACATGGTGAGGATGTCGCTGGGCCGCTGGGCGGCTGGGCCGGGCAGGTTCTCGGCCAGGGCCAGCCAGGCGGTGATTCGCGTGCGCAGTCCCAGGCGCGCGGCGGCCAGCGTGGCCGCCAGGGCGGTGGCGGCACCGGCCATGTCGGACTTCATCTCCGGCATGGAGGCCGGCGGCTTGAGCGACAACCCACCGGAGTCGAAGGTGATGCCCTTGCCGACCAGCGCCACGTGCGGCGTCTGCGCCCGCTTGGCCACCTTGGGCTCCCACGTCACGCGCACCAGGCGGGGCGGGTGCACCGAGCCCTGGCCCACCGCGAGGATGCCACCGAAGCCGTCGGCGGCTAGACGCGCCTCGTCGTACACCTCGACGTTGAGACGCCCATCCTTCCGCCCGGCCGCGATCTTGGCCTGCTCCCGGGACAGGTCGGCGAAGGCCTTGGGTGTGAGCGTGCTGGGCGGGTCATTGACCAGGTCACGGGTCAGTGCCACGGCGTCGGCCAGGATACGGGCGCGCTCAATGACCGGTGCGCTTCGATCCTCGGGGTGGCGGTGCAGCAGGGTAGGCGGCGCCGGAGCGAGCGGGCTCAGGACGGTGACGCGGGCCAGTGGGGCGGTCGCGGCCGGCACGCGGCGCGACCACGCGTAGGCCCCCAGTAATGCCCCTTCGGCGACGGCGGCCAGGCGCTCGGCGGTATCGGCGGGCAGGGCGAATACCGCGTGCTCGACGCCGGCGAGCTCACGCGCAGCGCGCCCCGCTGCTCGCCGCAGTGCCCGAGTGTCGTCTGCATCACCGGTGCCGACCACGAGCAGGGTGTGGGCCATGTCCGCCTGCGGCTTGGCGCTCAGGGCGGCAGTAGGCACTCGCACCACCGCATCGAGTGCTGCCGTGAAGCCGAGTGTGGGCAGCAGGGGCGGCAACGCGGCCAGGAGGGGGTCGGCGGCGGTGTCGGTGAGCAGCACGGGGGCGTCGTCGTCGGCGCGCGCCGCCAGAACCAGGACGTCGCCACCCGCTGTGGTGGGCGGCAGGCTGGAAGTCATGATTTCGGTCATGCGGGGAATGGTAACGTCACAGGGCCGGCTCCGGACCGGGGCGCCGCTCAGCGGTGTCGGCCCGCCCAGCGGGTCCGTAGGTCACACACTCACGAGGTCAACAACCGCATGGATGAATCTCCTCAGCCGCGGCCCCTCAACGACACGCGTCGCCCCGCGCACGGATGGGGACGCGCGCTCGTGGGGGTCTTCGCGATCTTCGGCTTGGCGATCGTGGTCCCCGCGTTCGTCGCACTGGCCCGCGCAGGGGCAGGATCACGCCTGCCGGAGGCGCTCAGCGTGGTCTCCGGGCTCGGATACCTGGTGTTGTCGGTGAGCGTGGCTCACAATGGCCGCCGCATGCGCTGGGTGGGTTGGGGCTGCCTGGCGGGTGAGATAGCGGGACTCATCATCGTGAGCACGATCGGATTCCCGGATACGGTCTGGTCCCAGTGGGGCCGGGCACTGTGGTACCTACCCGTGTTATTGCCGCTCATCGGCGCGATTCAGCTGTGGTTGAGCGACCCGCGGCGCATCGTCACCAATGCCGAGCGCATGACCGACATCTCCGACACGATCCAGGGCTCGGTTCACCGCGACCGGTAAAAGCCCCCGATCAGTGCCCCCGCCTGCGACGCAGCCAGGCCTGCGTGCGCGATCCGAAGGAGGTGCGCTGTGCGGCTGCCTCAACGGCC
>NZ_JAWDJJ010000222.1:0-2424 GCF_032465695.1 Actinomyces sp. MRS3W | reverse complement strand
ATCGGGGGCGTACCCCGGATCCGGCGAGCATGCTCTTGGCGGTGACGGTGCGGCATGCGGGCGGCCCGGCGTCTTCGGGGCGTCCGCGCCACGACCGCGACGAGGATGCCCTGCGGGCCTGGACCGGTCGCCGACGGCGCCGCAGCATGTTGCGGGTAGCCGCCGGGGACCGCGTCGCGGTGACCGGGTCCTCGGCCACAGCGGCGGTGCGCTGGTGGGGCGCGCAGATACTCGCCCGCGGATGTGGGCAGGTCAGCGCCGGCGACGCCTCGGTGCGGGTGTTGTGGGGGCCCGAGGGCCACCGCAACGAGGTCACGGTGGCGGCCGTCACCGGAGCCGATGCGCCGGCGCGCGCGGTCAGCGTGCTGCCGGCCCGTGGCGGCGCACCGGATCTCGGCGACCGCTGGTGGGCGGTGCTGCTCGCCGCGGCGGGGCTCCCTCCGCTCGGCGGCGCGGCGGGCTCGAACCCAGTCCAGGCTCTGCCCGCATCCGTGCGGTTGGAGGACGTGTGCGCGCCGGTGGATCGGGAACTGCTGCGTCACCGGTGGGACACGGCGGCGCCGACGTCCTTGTCCGCGGTGCTCGGGGTTGGCGCCGCCGGCGCAGTCACCGTCGATCTGGTGCGTGACGGGCCGCATGCCCTGCTCGCAGGCACCACCGGCTCGGGGAAATCGGAGCTGCTTGTCTCCTGGCTGATCCAGCTGGCCGCGTCCGCGCCGCCGAGTTCGCTGAGCCTGGTGCTGGTCGACTACAAGGGCGGCGCGGCATTCGGTCCCCTCGCTCGGCTGCCGCACACGGCCGGGGTGCTCACCGACCTTGATCCGGCGGGCACCCAACGGGCCCTGGCCTCCCTCGAAGCCGAGGTGCGACGGCGGGAGCGCCTGCTCGCGCTCCACGGCGCCAAGGACGTCTCCTCCTTGGATCCGGCCGACGCCCCCGCCAGGTTACTGCTCGTCGTCGACGAGTTCGCGACGCTGGCGGCCGAGCATCCTCAGGTACTGGATGCACTGGTTCGAGTAGCCGCCCAGGGACGCAGCCTGGGGATTCACCTCATCCTGTCCACCCAGCGCCCCGGTGGGGCGGTCTCCCCCGTCATCCGCGCCAACACGAACCTGCGCATCTGCCTGCGGGTCCTCGACCCGGCGGATTCCCGCGATGTGCTGGGGCATGACGCCGCCGCCCGACTTGACCCCCATCCGGGGCGGGTCCTATTGGCGGCCGGCCCGGAGGCCGACGCTGACCGAGTGCTGCAGGCTCCCTGGTGCGGATCGGCGCAGCACCTGGCGAGCCTGCTCGACGAGATCGCCGCCGCGGCCACCGCGACCGAACCCCCGTGGCGTCCCTGGGCGCCGGCGCTGCCCGCCCGGGTGGAGCGCCGACAGGCCCGCGCGCTGGCAGTGACGCGCACCGGCCCGCCAGCGGCGCAGGAAGAGTCGAGCCCGTACCGGCCAGGCTGCACACTGCTGGTCACCGACCTGCCCGAACAGCAGCGCCTAGGGACCTGGGACTGGTCCCCCACCGAACCGTTGCTCATCCTCGGGGCGCCCGGCTGCGGTCGCTCGACGGCGCTCCGCTCGGCAGCACTGGGGGCGCTGCGCGACGGGATGGTCGTACACGTGTGCGCTCAGGATCACACCCCCGCCGCGGCGCTGGCCGGGGGTGCCGGGGTGGGGACGGTTGTCGGACCGGACGATCCGCGTCGGCTCGCCCGCCTGTGGACGCTGGCCGCAGGCGGCTGGCTGCGCGGCGACCTGCTGGCCATTGATGACGTCGAGGTCATGCTGGCAGCGGTCGATGAGGCGCTCGGACCCGGTGAGGGACAGGCTCTTATGGAGAGCATCGTCCGCGCTGCGGCGTCGACGGGGACCGGCCTGCTCATCACCGCACCCCTCATGGCGGCCAACGCACGCTGGGCCGCGCCATTGCGCCGCCGTCTTGTGCTCGGCGCCGTCCAGCCCGCGCAGGCCTCACTGGCGGGGCTGCCGCGCGGTGTGGTCACCGGCGATGGGGCTGGCCGTGGGGTCATCCTCGACGGCGGTGAGGTAACCGCCTGCCAGGTGGCGCTCCCCGATGCCAACGAGCACGGCCGACCGGGTCTGTCTCCGCTCCGGTTGGAGCCGATTCCCCGGCGCATCCCACCCGCACCACACGTATGGGCCCGTGGCGGCGACGACGCCGCTTCACTGCCGCTGCCGGACGGCCCCGTGCTGGTGGTTGGGCCACCGGGATCCGGGCGCAGCACAGCGGTGGCGGCACTGGCCCGCTGTGCCCGCGAGCTGTCCGACGACAACGCGGCCGACCCGCTGGTTGCCGACGACCTCGACCTGGATGATTCGGCCGCACAGGCGCGCGCCGAGGCGGCGGTGGCGGGCGGCCAGCGGGTCATCGCCTCGGCCACCACCGAACGCGTCGCCGGCACCTACC
>NZ_JAWDJJ010000221.1:0-16566 GCF_032465695.1 Actinomyces sp. MRS3W | reverse complement strand
GTCTACGCCGACCCCGCCGCTCTCGCCGAGCAGATTGCGACGTGGAGCGCCGCGGGCACGCCCTTCTATGCCGTGCCCGACTGCGAGGATAACGCGGACCTCGACCTCATCGTCGAGCGATTCGGGCACCTCGGGCTACTCACCGGGGGCTCCGGCATCCTCGAGCCCCTGGGGCGGCGGGTCGCCGGCACCGGACGGCGCATCGTCGCCCAGACGCCGCCGGTGCAGGGACGGAGCATCATCCTCGTCGGCAGTTGCTCGCAGGCGAGCTTCTCACAGATCGGCGGCTACCGGTCCGGCGGCGGCACCGTCATCCGCCTCGATGCGCGCAAGCTCGCCAGTGGTGAGAACACGGCGGCGAGCGTGTGGGCCGACGCCCCGAAACAGGGGGACCTCTTGTTCTGCTCGGCCACCACGCGCGAGGAGATGATCCCGGCGGACGAGTTGCCCGGCGTCGACGGTCTCATCGAAAACACCCTGGCCGAGATCGCCGCGCTCGCCCAGCTCGACGGCGTGCGCAAGATCATCGCTGCCGGTGGCGAGACCTCCGGCGCAGTCACCAGGGCCCTGGGCCACGACGCCTTCCGCATTGGTCCGATCGCGGCCCCCGGCGTGCCCGTCCTTGTACCCCTCACTGCCCCCGACTCGCGCCTCGTCCTCAAGAGCGGGAACTTCGGCGCCACCTCCTTCTTCGCCGACACCATCGCGCTGCTCTCCTGAGCAGTGCTTCGCCCACCGCCGCCGTGCCGGCGCCCGCCGGTACGGAGCTCCATATCCATGAAAGGCAGTCAATGACGACTTCACGATTGGGGAAGCTCCTGGCCTGTGTGGCCATCGGCATCATCCTCTGGTTCATTCCCGCGCCGGGCTCGATCGATCCGGTCGCCTGGCACGTGTTCGCGATCTTCGTCCCCACGATCGTCGGTTTCATGCTCAAGCCCTTGCCGACGGGCGTGCTCACCCTCATCGCCCTGACCGTGTCGATCCTGACCGGCACCCTGGACGTCAAAACCGCCATGTCGGGCTACTCCGCCTCCGTCGTATGGTTGATCGTCGCGGCCTTCCTGTTCGCTCGGGCCATGATGGTGACTCGGCTCGGTCACCGCATCGCCTATATGCTCATCCGCTCCTTCGGCCGCACGCCCCTGCGGCTGGCTTACGCGCTCGCGATCTCCGACGTCATCGTCAGCCCGGTTGTGCCGTCGAATACGGCGCGAGCGGGCGGGATCTTCTACCCGATCATCCGCTCGACGGCCGACGTCTTCGACTCCCGCCCCGGACCGACATCACGCAGGTTGGGAGCCTTCCTCATCCAGGCCGTCTTCCAGACCGACATCACCGCCTCCGCCCTCACGGTCACGGCCGTGGCCGGAAACGCACTCATTGTCTCCTTCGCCTCCGAGGTCGCGGGTGTGAACCTGTCCTGGGGAGGGTGGCTCGGGGCGGCGCTCCTGCCCGCGGTCGTGTCCATCGTGGCGACCCCGTGGCTCGTCTACCGGATATATCCGCCCGAGCTCACCGACACGACGCAGGCGCGTGCGCTTGCGCAGAGGAACCTCGACGACATGGGGCCCCTCACCACCAAGGAGAAGTGGCTGCTCGGCATCTTCATCTTCGCGATCCTCGGCTGGGCGACCGCACCGCTGACCGGCTTCAACGCCACGGCGATTGCGCTCGCGGCGCTATGCGCGATGCTCATCGTCGATGTCATGAACTGGAAGGACATCATCGGCGAGAGCGCCGCCTGGGACGCCATGCTCTGGATGGGCGGCATCCTCTCACTGGCCACCGCGCTGAGCGACCTCGGCTTCTTCGACGCCTTGTCCTCGTGGGCCGGTGATGCGCTCAGCGGCATCGCCTGGCCGACGACCCTCATCCTTCTGTGCGTCGTGTACATGCTCACCACGTACGGCTTCGCCTCCGGCGTCGCCCACATCACCGCGATGTACCCCGTCTTCCTCGCCGTCGCCACTGCCGCCGGGGCGCCGGTCATGCTCTCGGTCTACGTCCTGGCCTTTGTGTCCTCCCTCCAGCAGGGACTCACCCATTACTCCTCCGGCCCCGCCGCAGTGTTCTTCGGCGGCGGCTATGTCGACCAACGCACCTGGTGGAGGCTCGGGGCCGTCATGCTCCTCATTCAGGTCGTTATATACGCAGTCGTCGGACTGCCCTACTGGAAGGTGATCGGACTATGGTGACCGCCCCCTACCCGCCCGCGGCCCCACCGCTGGCGGTGCCCGTCGGCTCCTGCGACAGCCACCATCACGTTTTCGACCCGGAGCGTTTCCCGTACTCGCCTGACGATACGCGCCACCAGCCCCCGGCCACCGCCGCCCAGTACCGCGCCATGCGCGACTCGCTGGGCCTGCAACGCAGCATCATCGTCACGCCCTCGTGCTACGGGACGGACAACGCCTGCACGCTTGACGCCGTCGATCAGTTGGGCGAGGGCAGCAAGGCCGTCGTTGTTCTGCCGCCCGAGCCCACCGAGCGTGATCTCGACGCGCTCACGGGCCACCGGGTGTGCGGCGTGCGCTTGAACATGGTGCGCAGCGGCAGCGCCAATGCCGAGACCCTGCAGCGCACCGCCGCTCTCGCTGCGGACCACGGCTGGCACTTGGCGCTGTGGATGGGGTGCGACAGCCTCGTGTCCATGGAGCACGTTATTGCTTCGCTGCCCTGCCGACTCGTCCTTGACCATCGCGGCAATATCCCCGTTGACGGTGGCCCCGACCACCCGGCCTTCCAAACGGTTCGTCGGCTCCTCGACGCCGGTCGCGCGTGGGTCAAGGTATCCGCCCCGTACCACGGCGGCAGCTACCCGGACTTCCCCGAGTCCCAGACTCTCGCGCGGATCCTGCTCGCCCAGTCGCCCGAGCGTGTCCTGTGGGGCACGGACTGGCCACACCCCAGCGAGTACACCAAGGGGATGACCCCGCCGAGCGAGTCTCAGATCCTGCGGCTCCTGTACCAGGCCTGCCCCGACGAGGACACCCGCAACCTGGTGCTCGTCGACAACCCGGCGGAGATCTTCGACTTCCCGCGCCCCTGATCGGGACAGGGAGAGGTCCCTTTCTCCATGGTCGCCTGGCCGGCGGTCACCGGTCGCCGCGAGCTGGCGGGGGCCCGTTCCATTGCGGCACGGACTCAAGAGCACGTCAGCACGGCGACGGCGGCGGACGGTCGCCCACCGGCCCCGGCGCCGGTGGCAACATCGGTGCCACGGCCCCGCGGGGCGCGGGTGTCCGGACGACATCGGGGACTGCGTCGGCCCGTGCGACAGGGCGGAGAGCACATGCGCCATGTGAACGGGGGTGGAGCTGCATGGGGGAGCCAACCGAAGTCGACCGCCCGGTCGGCTCGCGACGCGGTGAGCGCGCCACCTTCAACGTGCTGTGGCCCGGCGGTGAGCTGGCTACCCGGCAGGTATGCGACATGGTCATGGAGGCGGCAGGAATACTGCGCCGCCTCGGCGTCGATGTACGGATCCGGGCGACCGCAGTCCCCACCTACGGGGCCGGGCCGGAGGACGCGAGCGGTGAGCACGCCCCTCAGGCGGCATACTGGGCCGACACGGTCTTGGTCGTGGACGACGCAAGCCGTGCCGTCGCAGCGATGCTGGCCGACCTCGACGCGGCGTTGGCCGCCGGCCCCGACGTGCTCCTGCTGGCCTTGGAAGCGCCAACCGTCTCCACCCAGCAACTGCAGGAGCACGTCGCCCGGGCACACCATGTGCGGATGCTGGCCGCATCGGACGCGGCGCTGCTGGCCGCCGCCTGGCTGCCCCTGACCGAGTCGGCTGCCCGGCGAGAACCGGCTATGCCTCCTGCCGGGACGCAGCGTCCGAGGCCGGCGTGCGATCCGGAACCGACGACGCCGACTGCGCAGCCCGGGACCGCGGCCGGGCGCTGACGCGCACGAAGGCGACGATCAGGCCCACCATGAGGCCGCCGACCACGCCCGCCGCCACGTAACGGAGCAACGAGGGCGCCTGAGCCACGGAGCCGACCTGTGCCGAGCTGAGCAGGGTGAGGCTGACGGGGGAGTCGTCGCCCGTGAGCGCCTCCAGGTTGTCTGAAGCCTGCGCCACCACGGCGTCCGCCACCGAAATCGCCTTGTCCCGGGTGGGGGCGGCGACCTGGATCTCGATGGCTGGTGACTCGGTGACGCGGGTGGCCGTGATCCAAGAGGCGACCTCGGCCGGCGTCTCGGTCAGGCCGAGCTCGTCGATGACTTCTTGGGCGACCGCCGGGGAGGTAATGACCGGCAGGTAGCCGTCGGTCGCGGAGTCGGCGACGGTGGAGGCGTAGGAATAGCCGGTCACCCCCTCCTCCGGGTCCACCGCGACCCGCACGTAAGCCATGGAAGTGGCGGTATAGGTGGGGGCGGTGGTCTGGGCGAGCACACCGCCGGCGATGCCGCCGACGATTCCCAGGGCGATGATCCACCCCAGTCCGCGGCGCACAAGGGTCATGAGTTCCTGCATTGCTGAAGATCCTTCATCTCGGTTGGTGGGAGTCGGGCGAGCGATGTGCAGCGCCTCAGGCCGCTTTGCGGATGCCGGTGAGGGCGCCCGCCAAGGCGGTGCACACCTGCTCCACGTCCGCATCGCTCAGGGCCAGGTGCAGGGGCAGGGTCACCTCGGTGGCGTAGAAGGCGAAGGCGTTGGGGAAGTCCGCAATGTCGAAGCCGAGGTTGCGGTAGGCCGTCAGCAGCGGCAGCGGCTTGTAATGGACATTCGCCGATACCCCCGCCGCGTACAGGTCCTGGATGATCCGGTTGCGCTCGGCGACCCCGGCCACCGGCAGCGTGGCGATGGCCAGGTGGGCGGATGAGACCACGCCGTCGCCGTCGTGCGGCAGCAGCTCGACGCCGGCTCCGGCCAGGCCCTCCGCGTAGTGCGCCAGCAGCTCACGCCGACGCTCCAGGGTCTGCTCGTAGCGGCCCAGCTGGGACAGGCCCAGTGCGGCCAACGTGTCGGGCATATTGCACTTGTAAGCCGGGGCGATGATGTCGTACTCCCAGGAAGCGCCGTGGGACTTGGCCAGCGCGTCCTTGGTCTGCCCGTGCAGCGAGAAGGTGCGCACCCAGCGGGCAAGCTCCTCGCCGTCGGTGGGCAGATCCGGCCGCCAGGTCAGGGCGCCGCCCTCCGCGGTCGTCAGGTTCTTGACGGCGTGGAAGGAGAAGGCGGTCAAATCGGCGATAGTTCCGCAGGGTCGTCCCTCCAGCGAGGCGCCCAGGGAGTGCGCCGAATCGGAAATGATGACCGGTCGTCCCAGGGCGGCGGCCAGGCCGTCGTCGATCCGGCCGCGCCCGGCGAGCAGGGCGTCCAGGGGACGGGAGTCGAAGGGCACCCCCGCCAGATCGACCGTGATCACCGCGCGGGTACGGTCGGTGACCGCGGCGGCGATGCGCTCGACGCTGGGGAAGGGGGAGCCGGGCTCGCCGTCGACCATGACGATGGTGGCGCCGACGTGATCGATGACGGAGGCCGAGGCCGTGTAGGTGTAGGCGGGGACGATCACCTCGTCGCCCCGGCCGACGCCGGCCGCACGCAGGGCCAGCTCCAGGGCGGCGGTTGCCGAACTGAGCGCCACTACGGCGGTGGTGCCGCAGCGCTGGGCCAACTGCTCCTCGAAGCGGCGACCCACGGGACCGGAGGTGATCCAGCCCGAGCGCAGCACCTCAACCACTGCGTCAATGTCGTCCTGATTGAGTGTGGGCGGCGAGAAGGGAATCATCGCAGTGCCTCCGCCGAGTCCGGGAGAGGGCGGGCGGCATCAGCCCCGACCGCCGATGGGACCTCGGCCAACGGGTCTTCGCCGACGGCCCAGGCGTGGAGATCCTCCACCGTTTGGGGCTGCGCCTCGGTGACGCGTACGTGGCTGATGAGCGGATGGAAGGGGCGCTCGCCGTGCTCGGCGTGCCCGACCAGGTCCTCGGAGAGCTTCTCGCCCGGGCGCAGGCCGGTGAACTCGATGGGGACATCCTGGCCCGACTGGGCGATCAGCCGGTGGGCGACGTCGACGATCTTGACCGGTTCACCCATGTCGAGCACCATCGTGTCGCCCGGGCGCCCGAAGGAACCCGCCTGAAGCACCAGCTGGCACGCTTCCGGGATGGTCATGAAGAACCGCTCCACGTCCGGGTGGGTGACCGTGACCGGGCCGCCCTCCTCGATCTGGCGCTTGAAGGTCCACAACATCGACCCGCGTGAGCCCAGCACATTGCCGAAGCGCACGGATACGAAGCGGCGCCCGCAGGCGGCAGCCGTCGCCGTCGTCATGCGCTCGGCGAGCAGCTTGGTCCGGCCCAGCACCGAGGTGGGGTCGGCCGCCTTGTCGGTGGAAATGTTGACGAGGGTCTGCACGTCGTACTGGCGTGCCAGGTCGATGACGTTGCGCGACCCCAGCACATTGGTCTTCCACCCCTCGTCGGGGTACATCTCCAACATGGGCAGGTGCTTGAGGGCAGCGGCGTGGAAGACCACCTCGGGACGGTGCTCGGCGAAGACGGCCTCAAGCGCGTCACGGTCGCGGATATCGCACAGCACCATGTCGCGGGTGTCGAGCAGACCCTTGCCGTAAATGTCGAGCTGAATGGAGTGCAGGGCGGATTCGTCCCGGTCCAGCAGCACCAGCTCCTTGGGGTGGAACCCGTGGATCTGACGGGCGATCTCGGACCCGATCGAGCCGCCGGCCCCAGTGACGAGCACGGTGCGCCCGGACAGGTACCCGGCGATCTGGGACACGTCGGTGTGAATCTCGCGGCGGCCGAGCACCTCCGCCAGGTCGATCTCCCGGATGTCGGAGATCTGCAGGGCGCGGCGCGCCATCTGGCGCACGGGCACAATCGTCATGACGCGGATACCGCGCTCGGCGCACCGGGTGGTGACCGCCTTGAGGCGCTCGGCGGGGAAGTCGGCTACGCCGATAACAACCGTCGTGGCGGCGGTTTCGGTGCAGACGTCGATGAGGTCATCTACGGTGCCGCGTACAGGCACACCCAGAATCCGCAGGTTGCGCTTGGCGGGGTCGTCGTCGACCAGGCCCACCGGGGTGAAGGGGGAGGCGGCGTCGAACTTGGTCAGGTGGATGATCTGCTGACCCACCCAACCCGCGCCGACGACGACGGTGGGGGCCTGGTCCTGGGCGACGCGTTGGTAGCGCCGCGAGGTCTGGTAGGTGGCGATCAACCGCAGTACGAAGCGCGTCATGAGCGAGGCCATAAGCGCCGCCACGAAGACTGCGACCAGCGCGAGCACGCGCAGCGGGGTGCCGGTGGCAGCGGACCAGGCAGCGGCACTTGCCAGCATGACCACAGCGGATACGCCGAACTGCACGGCCAGCGCGGTGGCCTCCTCGAAGGAACCCACCTGGTAGCGGCGCCGGTAGGTCAGCAGCCATAGGTAGCCCAGACACAGGCTGACGACCGCGGCGATGGCGGCGTCGGCGAATATGGTCAGTGCTGCGGCGGAGGCGAAGGCATCGCCGTGCAGGCGGCAGGCAACGAATGCCGCTAACAGCCAGAACAGGGTGTCGATGATGGGCAGAAATAGCTGATGACGTTCAGGGACTCTCATTATTGGTCACATACCTCTCGGCTGGAGACCGACCCAAGGGTCAGGGCGGCAGCCTCACGGCCGCAGCAACGTCAAGGGCGCGGATTTGGAGTGATTCCGCCACAGCCTCGACGTCAGGGAAGCGGAGCGAGGACCGGTAACATTTAAGTAGCAAACGCGGTGAGGGTCAAACACGAGCCGTTTGACGGACGCGGTGCGCACAGGTCAGCATGGGAGCAGGTCATCGCAGATTGGCGCCCTGAACCCGTCTGTGCCCTCACGCGATGACATGTGAGGAGAATCTCTGTGTCCACCGCCTCCCTGACCGGCCGGGCCCTGACCAAGGGCCTGTCATGGGTGCTGGTCGGCAATGTGCTCTACATGCTGTCGGCGGCGCTGCTCACGCTCGTGCTGCCGCGGATCATCTCGGTGGCCGACTACGGGCTGTGGCAGCTCTACCAGCTCTACGTCATGTACTTCGGCTATGTGACCTTCGGCTACACCGACGGCGTCTACCTGCGGCTGGGGGGTCGGCGCTATGCGGATATGCCTGGCCCGCGCCTGTCGGCCGGCCTCATCCGGCTGCTGCTGGCGGACTTGGCGGCCTGGATCGGCCTGGTGGTGTGGGTATGGGCGGTCTCCCCAGAACCACAGCGGGGGCTGATCCTGGTGCTGGCGGGAGTGGGTGCGGTGTTCTACGTGTCACGCACCCTGGTGACCGTCATCCTCCAGATCGCGGGCCGGGCGCGTGCCTTCGCGCTGGGCACGGTGGTGGAACGACTAGTCACCTTCGTCGGTGTGGGCGGAGCGCTGCTGGTGGGCGCCCGCGAGGTGATCGTCTTCATCATTTTTGATGTCCTGGGCAAGCTGATCGGGTTGGTTGTGGCTGTGCTCATCGCCCGGGGCGTGTTCCTGTCCCCACCTGACTTCAGTTGGGAGGCCACCCGGGAGTTCTTCGCCGACTGCGGTGCGGGCATGTTCGTGCTGGTCTCCAACCTGGCCGCCGCGCTCATCACCTTCGTCGTGCGCTGGGCGGTCGAGTCTCACTGGGGCCTGGAGATGTTTGCGCAGGTGTCGCTGGCCTTCCAGTTCACCACCATGTTCATGGTGCTGGTCAACTCGGTGTCAATCTCGGTGTATCCGCAGCTGAGCAATCTGGATCGCACCCACTATGCCGGCGCCTACGCCACGTTGCGGGCCCGATTCGTCACGCCGTTGGTGCTCATGCTGGGCCTGTACTTCCCGTTGGCTTGGGTGTTGCGCGCCTGGCTGCCCCGCTACGGCCAGGCGATCTTCTTCCTGGCGCTGCTGTTCCCCTTGAGCGTGTACGAGACCAAGAGCCGCGGGCTGTCGGTGGTGTTCCTCAAGGTGCTGCGGCGCGAGCGGCTGATGGCGGTCATCAACGTGGCCTGCCTGGGCCTGGCGGTGGTAGGAACCTGGTGGACCGTCTATACGTGGGGGTCGGTGACTGCCGCTGTGTTCCTCATCGCGGTGGTCTCGGCCGTGCGGTCGATCGCCTCGGAGGTACTCATCAACCGGCTCATCGGGGTGCCGATTCTCGCCGACACTCTCACCGAGCTGCTCGTGTGCGCTGTCTTCCTGGCGGTAGTCGCCCTCGGTGGGCCGCCGGTGACGTTGCTGGCGGTCTACGCGACCCTGGGCGTGTACGGCTACGTCCACCGGGACTCCCTGCGCCTGCCCCGCCGCCTTCACCGAAACCGGCACTAATGACATGCCGAAACCGGCACTAATGACGTGCCGAGACCGGCAGACGCGATGCTGACTCGCGCTGATGCACGCAGGGTCGGGGTGGGCCGGGCCGGAGCCGGCGGAGGACGTCTTCGGTGTCATGCTCAGGGGCTCGCTGCGGCGTCATGAACACGTGTTTGTCTCAAAGACACGAGTTTTGGAGTTGTGCACTGTTGAAACACCTGCATATCTCCAAGACTCGTGTTCATGACGCAAAGTCGTGTATATGGCACCAAGCTTGTGTGCGTCGTTGTCGATCTTGGCTGCGGGCCGCCCGCTCGACAGCCCTCGCCGCTGCACGAGGGACTCCAACCGGCTGCGACCGCAGACACACCCGAATTACTACGCCACCCGGCTCGCACCTTCCGGGATAAGGCCGCACCCAGCCAACCGGTCAAAACCGTCACCGCATGACCGGATTTGCACCATCCCCAAGAAAACTTGACTCATAAAACCCACTGACGCCCGTGTGCCCGCGCCGCAGGCCCCGTCGTGTGGCGGTCCCCGGGCTGTGTCGCGAGCCGTCGGTATTACTGGGATTACTGGGCGTTCGTGCCACGGGCGTGCATGGGCAGGCTCGCAGGCGGTGTACGCCGAGCGCGGTGGGTTCCCCTCACGGATGCGGCGGGCGGGTCGAGAATCCCGCGCTCGCGCAGTAGCGCGGCGGCCAGGGACAGCCCGGCCACGCCGACGAGGGCGACGAGCACGCTCGGGGACAGCCAGGTGGTGAGGAAGCCCGTGGCGCTGCCGCGGGGCGCCCATAGCAGGGTCGTCACGATAACCAGGCGCAGGCCATTGCGCAGGGGCTGGCCCGGTTTGAGAGCGCAGCCCCAGATACAGATGGCCCCGTAGATCATCCCGCCCAGGAAAACGCCCGCATAACCGTAGTCGTAGAAGAGCTCGGCGATGAAGGAGCTGCCGCTGCCCCGCCCGGAGAAGTACTGGGGTCCCAACAGCGTGTAGCCGTAGGCGTGGGTGAAGGAACCGCCGTGGAGGGCGTGCTCAAGGGTGTTGCCGTGATAGACCGGGTAGCCCAGTAGACGGGCGAGCACACCGGAGTGGAGGAACTCGCCCGTGTACCAGTCGCGGGGAATGAAGTCGGCGTAGGTGTAGGCATTGCGGACCACCGACGAGCTCACGCCCTGCCCGTAGAGCATCTGCAGAATCGGGTTGCGGTTGGCGGTGTCGGCGGCGACCGCGCCGATGCCGCGCGCCGATTCGACCGCCGCCAGCGCGATGGCGACCACCGGCACGGCGATGGCGGCGACGAGCTTGCCCCCGCGCCTCATGCGCCAGGTGCCCGGAGGATCCTGGTGACGACGCACGATCCAGTAGGCAAGGAGCATCACCGCGCCGCCCACGAAGGTGCTCCGCTGCCCGGTGAGCAGGCTGAGCACCAGGTACACGGCCCAGCCGGCGCTGGCGGCGGTGACCTGCCGGCGCGGCGGGAACACTCCCAGATAGATCGCGAGCACCATGGGGAGCATGATCTCGATGCGGCGCAGTCCGTACATGGAGCCGGAGCTGTCTTCCAGGTCGGAGAACTCCGTGTAGTAGGACAGGTACCCGTTGGCCAGGACGTACCGCGCCCGTAGCGCCACTGAGATGAGTGACAGCACGAGCACCACCCAGTAGATGCAGCGGACGATTGACGGGTCGGCGAAGAGCCGCGGGGACAGACGCGCCTCGGTGGGTTCAGCCAGCAGACGCCGTCGGGCGCGCCACGAGCTGGCCACCAGGGCTCCGGCCAGGAGACCCAGCAGGCTCAGGGTCAGGCAGAGTTGCAGGTGCCGGGTCTGCGCCGGGGGCGCCTGGATGACCTCATAGTGGAAGAAGTCCACCGTGATCTCGCGTCCCAACAGCAGGAAGAAGAACGCCACCAGGAAGGCCACGAAAATAGCGCGCTCGGACAGGCGCGCCACCCCGAACAGCAGCGCATTGAGCCACAGCAGCAGAATCAGGGTCCAGACCAGTGACGCCTGAGTACCCAGGGCCAGCGCGATGACGCCAAGATTGCACAGCAGGCCCACCAGCGGCAGGATCGCCTGACGCCGGGCGGACTGCGACGCTGATGATCCCGACGACGTGCTTGCGCTCATGCCTTCTCCTCACGCTGCTTGGCGGCGACGGTGGCGTCGTCGAGCAGGTCTGTGAGAGCGGCGGCGAAGTCGGTGTACAGGCCGCGCGCGTCACAGCTGGTTTCCCAGGTGCGGCGGGCGCCCTGGCGCAGGGCCGTATAGGCGGCCTCGTCCAAGGCGGCGATCTGCTCAATTGCGCCGCGAACCTGAGCCGGCGTCGGGTTGGAGGGCAGCAGGATTCCGTTGACGCCGGTGCGGACCAGCTCGCCGGTGCCGCCCACGTCGGTGGCGATCACCGGAATGCCCGCCGACAGTGCCTCCATCACGGACACCGGCACCCCCTCGGAGGAGCTGACATTGACCAGCACGTGTCGGGGGGAGCGCACGTATTCCTCGACCAGGTCCGCGTTGCGCACAAAGCCCCGCCAGGTGAGCGTCACGTTCTTGCTCAAGCGCCGTTGCGCCAACGCCGCTATTTCTTCGTGCAGCACTCCCTCACCGAAGTGGTCCCACTGCACCGTCAGCGAGGTGTCGGCGAGCGCCTCGACGAGCAGATCCAGACGTTTGACGGGCACGATGGCCGAGCAGGAGACAACGCGCAGGCAGGTTTCCCGCGCGGGTATGGCGGTGGGAGTGCCGTGGTCGGTGGTGCCCAAGCGCGCGACGACGGCCTTGGGTCCGGCTTCCGGCCAGCGGTCCAGCAGGTAGCGCAGACCGTAGTCGGCGACGCAGTAGATGCGGTCCAGATCAGCCACTGTCTGCTGGCGCAGCGGCAGGTAGCCGCGGGGGGACTGCTCCTCATACAGGTCGGCGCCGTGCGCGCGGGCCACGCTCACGCTGTGACGGAACTGGGTGCGCAGCCGGGCGGCCATATAGGGCTGGTAGGCGAAGCGGTAGGAGTAGAAGACCACCTCGTCGTCGGGCTCCGCTCCGACCTCGTCACGCAGGATGCGGCGGATCTGGGCCGACTCGTGGTGGGCGCGGCTGAGGAAGACGAACAGGGTCACCACGCGGGAGGGCGTGAGCTTGCGGGCCCGGGCCAGGCTGCGCAGCTCCCGGTACAGATTCGCGTCGGCGAGCACCCGGAAGGAGCCCAGCAGGTACAGCAGACGTGAGCGGAAGGGGATCGGGTGGGCGGTCATATTCGCGGCCGGCAGCGGGCGCACGGAATCGCGCTGGTCGTCCCGCACCGACAGCGACATGATGTCCACCTGGTCGAATCCGGTCAGGTACTCCAGCTCGGTGGCCAGGAACGGCTCCCAGTTCCCGTAGGGGAAGGCGTTGGCCAGAATGACGAGGCGTCTCATGACGCCTCCTGCATGATGAAGGAGACCTGCGCGGCCAGATCCTGCGCCCGCTGGCGGCACTGAGCCAGGTCCTCCCCGCGCACCACCACCTGGCCGAGGCAGTCGTTGGAGGAGGAGAAGCCCTCGAGGCGGTCACCCGGGCCGCGGAACAGGGTCAGGTCCTCCACCCAGTCGGGCAGGTCGCTGGGCACGTCGACGGCGGCGACGGTGCCGTAGGTGTGCGGGTCGGTGAGCATAAGTGCCAGGGCCGCGCCGGGCCAGGGGGAGCGCCGCTGCCAGGTACCGGCCACGTCCAGGTCCAGGGCCTCGCGGGCCACGAGCTCGTAGTAGTCCAGTCCGTGGATGGCACTCATGAGTTCGGGCAGGCCGTTGGCGCCCGCCCGAGCGCTGAGCTCGATGACGTACACCTGCCCGTCGCAGGCCATGAGGTCGATGTTGACGGCGCAGTTGTCCAATCCCAGTGCCCGCACCGCGGCGGCGGTGGCTTCTCGCGCCTGGGCCGCGGTGTCGTCTGCGGCGGGCAGGTCGAGGGGCAGGTGGTGGCCGACCGGGATCGGCAGCCCACCGGGGGCCAGGTCGTCGCCGTGGACGGTGACGTGCAGCAGCTCGCCGTCGTGGATGAGCGCCTGTGCCCCGAACTCGTGCCCGTCCAGGAAACGCTCGATGAGCACGGTGCCGTGCCGACTGAGAGTGCGGGCACGGCGGAACGCGTCCCGGGCCTGCGCGACAGAGGCGACCTTGAACACGCCGCTGGAGCCCTGCAGATCGGCGGCCTTAACCATGGCCGGCACCCCGACCTGCTCCAGTGCCGGGGCGACCTCCTCCAGGGAGGTCACCTCGCGGAAGGGGGCGGTGGGCACGCCCCGTTCGGCCAGGCGGCGCTTCATCGCCAGCTTGTCCATACACAGCCTCGCCGCCGCGCGGGTGATGCCGCGCAGTCCCAGTTCGTCAACCACCGTGCCCAGGGCCTCCAGGCCCGTATCCAGGCAGCTGGTGGCGACGGCATCGACCCCGGCTAGACGCGCCTGGGCGGCTACCGCATCCGGGTCCAGCAGGTTGACCTCAATGGCTTCGTCGGCCTCCTTGAGTCCGGGTGGTGGCCCGTCGGTGAGGCTGGCGACGACGGCGGTCGCCCCCAGCCGCTTGACGGCGCGGATGAGCCCGAGCTGGCCGCGGCCGGCGCCGATGACCAGGACGCGGCGCCCCCGGGCGGGCAGCGACGTGGTCTCGGGTGCGGCGGTGGGTCCCGTGGAAGGGGCGCCGTTGACGTCGATGCGGATGCGCCCGTGCGGCCCGATGGCGTCGCGCACGGCCTCAACGCGCTCCAGGTCGGCCGCCAGGGCGCGGCGCTCGGCGATGCGGGCGCCGGTGACCTTGATCTTGACGGTGACGGGGATGGGGTCGGCGTTTCCGGCGGAGTTGCGACTGGGGCCGGTGCCGGCGCTTGCCCCGGCGGCGGTCACCAGGGCGCGGGCGCGGGCAGGGTCGACGGCGGGAACGGTGATGTTGACCGGGACCGTCTCGCGGTAGCGGGGCAGAGCGGTCAGATCGACGGTGGCCTGCTCGAGGGCGGAGGCGAGCCAGGGGCTGCAGGCCTCGGCGTCGTAGTCCCAGAAGGGAGCGAGTTCGCCCCAGCCGGCCGGGCCGTGCAGCAGGACGCCGTCCCGGCGGGTCAGGCCCCGGAAGGGGGTCTTCATGGCGACGTCCCAGGCGACGGCGCGATCGATGTCGGCCAGCAGCTGGCCGCCGACGCCGGCGCGCAGTGCGTCGAGGTCGAGCTCGCCGCGGGCGGATGCGGGCGCGGGGCCCCGCTGGGGCGGACTGGTCACCTCGACAGGATAGCCGCGGCGCCGCCGAGGCGGGGCAGCGACCATCCGGAGATGCCTGTACTCGTGTTCAGCCGGCTTGCAGCATGTCCGCGGCCGGGTCGCCGAGGGTGGCGACCATGACGGCCTTGATGGTGTGCATGCGGTTCTCGGCCTGATCGAAGACGATCGACCGCTCCGACTCGAAGACCTCCTCGGTGACCTCTAGGCCGTCCATGCCGGTGGCCTGGTAGATCTCCTCCCCGATCGTGGTCTCGCGATTGTGGTAGGAGGGCAGGCAGTGCATGAACTTCGCCTGCGGTCCGGCCTGAGCCATGAGGGCGGCGTTCACCTGGTAGTCGCGCAGCAACTCGATGCGCTCGGCCCACACCTCCTTGGGCTCCCCCATGGACACCCAGATGTCGGTGTGGACGAAGTCGACCCCGGTCACGCCGTCGGCCACGGACTCGGTGAGCGTGATACGGGCGCCGGTGGTGTCGGCGAGGCGCCGGGCGGCGGCGACGACGTCGTCGTCGGGCCACAGGCTCGCAGGCGCCACGATGCGCACGTCGGCACCGATGAGAGCGCCGGTCACCAGCAGCGAGCGCCCCATGTTGAAGCGGGCGTCACCGACGTAGGCGTAGGAGACCTCCGATAGCGGCTTGTCGGCGTGCTCGGCCATGGTCAGGCAGTCGCACAGCATCTGGGTGGGGTGCCAGTTGTCGGTCAGCCCGTTCCACACCGGCACCCCGGACAGCTCGGCCAGCTGGATGACCTTGGCGTCGGAGTCGCCGCGGTACTCGATGCCGTCGAACATGCGCCCCAGCACGCGGGCCGTGTCGGCCACGGATTCCTTGTGCCCGATCTGGGAGCCGGCTGGGTCCAGGTAGGTGGTGTGCGCGCCCTGGTCGTAGGCGCCAACCTCGAAGGAGCAGCGGGTGCGGGTCGACGTCTTCTCAAAGATGAGGGCGATATTGCGGCCCTTGAGGTACTGCGTCTCCCGGCCGGCCCGCTTGTCGGCCTTGAGCCGCGCCGCCAGACCGATGAGCGTCATCCACTCCTGCGGGGTGAAGTCGAGCTCACGCAGGAAGGAGCGCCCCTTGAATGAGGCGAGGACGGCCGGGTCGGGCGCCGGGATGACGGTGGGCATGCGCGGTCCTTTCAACGCAGCGGGTCGAATAGAGGCAAGGCTACCGGCTAGCGCGGATTCCCCACCTCTCCCCCGCCGGCAGCCCCGTATTGCCATGACTCCCTGCGCGAGGAGAGGGCTTCATCCC
Source organism: Actinomyces sp. MRS3W (assembly GCF_032465695.1). Lineage (NCBI taxonomy): Bacteria > Bacillati > Actinomycetota > Actinomycetes > Actinomycetales > Actinomycetaceae > Actinomyces > Actinomyces sp. MRS3W. Next base: position 789 of record NZ_JAWDJJ010000221.1, on the reverse strand, counting down.
CGGCACGAGGGGACGGAGTGTCAGAATCCCTGATAAACGGGCTTTGCCCCGGCCAGGCCGTGTCAGAAAACCGCGGAATCAAGCCGTTTTGTCTCGCGCGTTTGGGGCGGCCGACGGCGTTTGTCAGGGATTGTGACAGGCCCCCGGCTCTGCGCAGACAGGTGCCGGACTGGCATTCGCCGTCGGGCACGACGACGCCGTAGCCTCACCCCATGGGAGTGGTTGACGATCTTCGCCGAGTGGTGGCGGCGGCGCCCCGCCTGGACGGTTTGGAGACGCGGCGGGAGCGGGCGCTGAGGGTGTCCGGGCGCGCCCTGCGGCGCTCAGCCGTGCTCGTCCTGTTCGGGGTGGGTGAGCGGGCGGTCTCCCGCGGGGTACGCGCCGACGGCGAGGGAGCGTCGGTGGGTGACCTCGACGTCGTCCTCACGGTGCGCTCCGCAGCGCTCAGCCACCACCCCGGCGAGGTCGCCTTCCCCGGCGGCGGGCTGGAGCCGGCCGACGACGGCGATCCCACAGCCGCGGCCCTGCGCGAGGCGTGGGAGGAGACGGGCATCGAGCCGTCCGACGTGGCTGTGCTCGGCGCGCTGCCGGAGGCGGCGCTGACCGCATCGGCGAACCTCGTCACCCCGGTGCTCGGCTGGTGGGCGGCGCCTCGGGCCATGCGACTGGACGGCACGGAAACGAGGCAGGCGACGCGGGTAGGGGTGGGCACGCTCGTCGACCCGGCGGCGCGGCGCACCTGGGTGCTGGAGCGCGGCGGCCAGCAACGGCGGGGGCCCGCCTTCGTCA
>NZ_JAWDJJ010000220.1:0-26878 GCF_032465695.1 Actinomyces sp. MRS3W | reverse complement strand
GGGCTGCGAGCGAGGCCCAACTCCCGTCGGGGGCAAGTCGCTGCAGGTGAATGCGCTCGACGACGAAGGCCGCATCAATGCCACGGCCGGCGCGTGCGGCGCGGTCCAGAGCGGCGTCGTCGACCTCGTGAGCCAGAGTGATGTGCGGGCGGAAGGGGAAACGCAGGCTGCGGGCGAGCGGCCCACCCTCGGCGCGCAACGCCCGCTGAAGCGCGTCCATGGCGCCGGCACCCTCGGAAACATCAAGGAAAACCACCGGGCTGACCGGACGGAAGGTGCCAACCCCCGTAGCCCGCATGGGGAACGGCGCGGCGTGCGCCGCCAGGTCGGTGACGTGGGCCGTGATGGCGTCGAGGTCGGCCTTCTCCACGGCGGTCGGCGGCAGCAGGGTGACATGCGGCGGAATCGCATTGCCGAGCGGATCGCCGACCAGGGTGCGCACGCTGCGCACCTGCGTCGCCCACGGCTCGGGCAGCACGATGGTGACGCCGAGTACGCACTGTGTGGGTGCGGGCGCGGGAACATCCATGAAGCGCGCGTTCCTTCTCGGGCTGACTCGGAGCAATGGCAGGGTGCACCCTACTCCGGGACCGGCCTCGGGAACATCTCGGGGGCCGACCCGAGAAGTCTCCGAGACCCATGCGCCGGGCAGCCAAACGTCTGGCAGAATGAGCCCATGTCGCACACCGAGACACAGCCCGCCGCCGTCGCCGGGACCGAGCCCGTCTTCTCCCCCGCGCTTTCTGCGCAAGAGGGAATCGCCGCCGCCACCGACCTGTTTGAAGAAACCTTCGGTGAGGCCCCCGACGGCGTGTGGTACGCGCCCGGACGGGTCAACGTCATTGGTGAGCACACCGACTACAACGGTGGTCTGGCGCTGCCGATTGCCCTACCGCACCGCGCCCATCTGGCGCTGCGACGGCGGGAGGATCGGATCATCCGCCTGGTTTCCCCGCAGACGCGCGAGACGGTTGATGTCCTTGACCTCGACGCGATTGGTCCCAAGGGCTCCACCGGGGAGGTCCGGCACTGGAATGCCTACGTCGCCGGCGTCGCCTGGGCCCTCGAGCAGGACGGCCTCGGGCCGCTCAGCGGATTCGACGCCGCCCTGTACTCGTGCGTGCCGCTGGGCGGCGGTCTCTCCTCCTCCGCCGCCCTGGAGTGTGCGACCGCCGTCGCCCTCGACGACGTGTGCGCCCTGGGCCTGGCGGGGCCGGCCGATGCCCCCGACGACGCCGGCCGCGCGCGGTTGGTCAAGGCCTGCATCCGTGCCGAGAACGAAATGGCGGGCGCCCCCACCGGGGGGATGGACCAGTCCGCTTCCATGCGTTGCCGCGCCGGCCATGCGCTTGAACTCGACTGCCGCGACGGCGGCGTCACGCATGTGCCGTTCGATCTCGCGGCGGAGGACCTCACGCTGCTGGTCATCGACACGAAGGCCAAGCACTCACTGGTCGATGGCCAATACGGCGCCCGCCGACAGGCCTGCGAGGACGCCGCCCAGATCCTGGGCGTGGAACTGCTGGCGGATATCACCGAAGACACTCTCGCTGATGCCCTGGCCACGCTTGAGGCCTCCGGCAGGAGTGATGCCGCCGTGCTCGTGGCACGCACCCGCCACGTGGTCACCGAGATCGCCCGCACCCAACGCCTGGTGGCACTGCTGCAGGACGGCACCCCGCTGGCCGGGCAGAAGCTGGCACAGGCGGGGGCGCTCATGAATGCGAGCCACGAGTCGCTGCGGGTGGACTACGAGGTGACCTGCCCCGAACTCGACGTGGCTGTCGCCGCTGCCCGCGCGGCCGGCGCTTACGGGGCACGTATGACGGGCGGCGGCTTCGGCGGCAGCGCCATCGCGCTGGTCGACTCCTCCGCCGTGGACGCCGTGGCCCGCGCCGTCGTCGACGCCTATGCGGAGCACGGCTTCGCCGCCCCGGCCTTCCTCAACGCGGCGCCCTCGGCTCCGGCCGGTCGCCTGGCCTGAGCTCGGGCCGCGCCGGGGAAGAACCACCGGTCCGGCGCCTCCTCCTTTCGGAGGATGTCCCTGAGCCGTCTCTCCGGGAAAAACCAGGGGTTGTTCCTACCAGAGGATGAGCAACACGCCGGCGCTTTCACCCTAGTCTCGTGGTGTCTCCTCGGGACCCTGGCGGCTCCCGCCGCGGTCCCTCCCATCATCACGGCAGTTTCGGCTGCCGCTCCCGGCCACGTTGGCCGACCGGAGGTGCCCAGTGAAGCGTTACGTTCTGCCCACCCTCAAGATCCTCATCGCCGTCGTCATTGCGGTGGCGCTGGTGAAGATCGCCTTCTTCCCCGACACCGCCACCGGGACGACGGCGAATATCGACCCCGGTATCAGCGCCGTCACCCAGACGACGACGGTGACCACCGGAGACATCTCCAACACCGTCGACGTCAGCGGGCAGATCGTCGAGGACGCCGCCGTCGAGGCGCAGGCCACTCTCAACGGCGTCGTCGACTCCTTCGCCGTACAAAAGGGCGCCACGGTCACCCAGGGCGAGCCGCTGGTCTACCTCAAACAGGTTGAGCCGCAGGAGCCGACTGTTGTCTCCGTGGATGAGGAGGGCAACACCGTCCAGACGCCCGTGGAAGACAAGGTCACCTGGGCGACCGTATACGCGCCCGCCAGCGGCGTTGTCTCCTTCAACGTCATCCAGGCGCAGGAGACGAGCGTCGGCATGGTGGTGGCCACCGTCGCCCCCGGCACCTATTCGGCCACCGGCACCATCACCGCCGACCAGCAGTACCGCCTCACCAATGCGCCCACCTCCGCGACCCTCAGCGTTGAGAACGGGCCCGCCCCCTTCGAGTGCACGAATCTCAAGATCGGCACCCGGGAGACGACGTCGACCACCACCAACCAGTCCGGTGAGGTGACGACCACCACCGGAGACGGCACCTCCGTCGAGGTGCGGTGCGCCGTCCCGTCCGAGCAGCAGGTCTTCCCGGGCCTGTCGGTGACCATCGGCATCGACGCCGGCTCGGTCACCGACGCGCTCGTCGTCCCCGTCACCGCCGTCGAGGGCAGTGTCACCAAGGGCAACGTCTGGGTCGTCACCGACCCGAGCAACCCGGAGGCCGCCGAGGAGCGGGAGGTCGCCCTGGGCATCACCGACGGCACCAGCATCCAGGTCACCGAAGGGCTCGCCGAGGGCGACGAGATCCTCCTGTTCGTGCCGAACAAGGACACCGTGCGCACCGGCGAACCGAACACGTGCGAACCCGACGGCTCGGCCTGCTATGACGAGAATGGCGAGGAGATCCTGTGAGCCCCCTGCTCAGTATGCGGGGCATCGCCCGCACCTTCGAGGTGCCCGACTCCCCCGACCTGCATATTCTCACCGGCGTCGATCTGGACGTCGAGGCCGGAGAGCACGTCGCCGTCGTCGGGCGCTCCGGCACCGGCAAATCGACCCTGCTCAACCTCATTGGGCTCATCGACCAGCCCACCGCCGGCGCCTACACCGTGGACGGGCGGGACACGCGCCGCCTGGGCGAGGCGCGGCGGGCGCGTCTGCGCGGCGAAACCTTCAGCTACGTCTTCCAGTCCTTCAACCTCATTGCGGGGCTGTCGACAACGGAGAACGTGGCCGCGCCGCTCCTGTACGACACTGGCACCGCCTTCTGGACCCGTACCCGCCGCGCCGAGGAGCTGCTCGCCTCGGTGGGATTGGAGGACAAGATCGGGTTCCCCATCGGTCGTCTGTCCGGCGGCGAGCAGCAGCGGGTCGCCATCGCCCGGGCCATGGCCCGCCGACCGCGAGTCATCCTCGCCGACGAGCCAACCGGGGCGCTCGACGTCGACACCGGGGCCCTGGTCATGGATCTGCTCGAACGCCAGTGTCACGAGACCGGCGCCGCACTCATTGTCATCACCCACGACTTGGCCGTCGCCGGCCGAGCCCACTCCCAGTACCGGCTCGACCATGGTGTGCTCACCCCCATCACCGTGCGGCACGAGCGCACCGGAGGGCTGGACGAGTTCACCGAAGAAATCGCCGACGCCGTCCCCGTCGGTGCCACGACAGCCGACGCCGCTCATGGTGCCCCTGGTGACACCGCGGCCGGGCAACCGCACGAAGCGCAGGAGGAGCTGTCATGACTCGCATCCTCACCGGATTCTTCGGGGCCCTGGTGGAAGCCTGGGCGCAGCTGCGTATCGGCAAGCTGCGGGTCATGCTCTCCCTGGTGGGCGTCGGCGCGGCCGTGGCCGCCATGACCTTCGTCATTGCTCTGGGCCAGGTGACCAGTACGATCGTTGATGAAGAGATCGCGACCTACGCGGGCCGCCCCGGCACTGTCAGTATCGAGGTGGCCCCGACCGGGCGTGGCGTGAGCGGCGGCGGGGTATCGACGGACACCGGCGGCATGGCGATGGCGGTCGACGATGCGGAGGACCCGACCGCCCAGGCAGACTCCGACACCACCGCCCGCATCGCCGAGGCTCAGCTGGGCCTGGTCGAGCGCTACGGTGCCAAGAGCTGGGCAACCAACTATCTGCAGGATATGCGTTTCTCCTTCCCCGCTGGCAGCCGCACCGTGCCGAGCACGGTGGTCAGCCTCGGATATGCCACGCTGCACCACACCCAGGTGGCCCAGGGACGCTGGTTCTCCGCCGACGACGAAGACGACCTGTCGCCTTCGCTGGTCGTCTCTCAAGGTTTCCTGGAGGAGTTGGGCTACACCACCCTGGATGGGCCGCTCACCGTGCGCTCGTATTCTCCCGCCCAGGCGACTTACACGATCGTGGGTGTGCTTAAGCCCGATGACCTTGCCTGGTGCGAAGGCGATGCGCAGGCGAGTGACTACTGCTTCCAGTCGATCAGCGCTTATGTGCTCAATGGTCCGCACGAGCAGTGGCTGAGCCGCGAGACGCGTGCCGCCCTGCCCGCCCCGGTGCTGGAGATCTGGGCCGGCGAGGAGCAGGAGCAGCAGGTCATCAGCCTGGCCAGGCACGACCTGGACGCGCAGTTCGGTGCCGGGTCGACCACGGCGTACTCGAATACGGAGCAGACCCAGGGCATTGATACCAGTGGGTTCACCACCACGGTCACCATCGCGGGGGTGTTCGTCATGATCCTGGGAGCGCTCAGCCTCATCAATATCTCCATGGTGACGGTGCGTCAGCGCATCCACGAGATCGGAGTGCGCCGCTCCTTCGGTGCAACCAGTCGCAGAATCTTCTTCTCCATCATGTTGGAGTCGGTGGTGGCAACCGTGGTGGCGGGAATTATCGGGATCGGCATTGCGATCGTCGGTATGCGCGTGGCTCCACTCGGCGCCCTGCTGAATACCACCATCGAGACCACGCCCCCCTTCCCCATGTCGGCTGCTCTCATTGGTCTTCTCGCCGCAACCGGTGTGGGCGCGCTGTCGGGCATCATCCCGGCGCTGGTCGCCGTGCGTATCAAGCCGATCGACGCGATCCGCTACTGACCGTGGGCGCGCGCGGCCCACGGTCGCCGGGTTAGCGGAGTTCCCGTCGTCCGGCTGCCTAACGAGCGCGCGGGGCCCGCCCAGGTGAAGTGCGGCGTGAAGTGCGGCGCGCCGGCAACGTCGCTCAGTTCCCCATGACGAATGCGCGGTGGCGCAGGCTGCCGGGCTTTAAGTCGGTGACGCGCACGGAGGCGACATTTGCCCAGCGCGGGCCGTGGTAGAGCCAGGCGATCATGCGGGCGACGTCGTCGGCCGGGCCCTGAGCGAGGACCTCGACGTCGCCGTCGTCGAGGTTGCGCACCTCGCCGACGAGCCCGAGCCGATCCCCCTCCTCCATGCACGACCAGCGGAAGCCGACGCCCTGCACGCGCCCGGAGACGACGGCGTGAATGGTGCGTCGGCGCGCGGCGTCGGGGGCGGCGCCGGGCCGGCCGCCGGTGGGGGTGCCCGCATCCTGGTCGGCGGCGTCGGCGCCCTCGGTCTGGGCGTCCGCGGTGTTGGCGGCGGGCTCAGGCTTGCCCGCCGGGCGGCGGAAGAGGTCGAAGAACCTGCGCTGCATGACGCCATTGTCGCAGGAAAGCGCGCAGCGTCACAGGGGCGCGGGCGGGCACGTACACTCGGGCGTTATGCGTGTCGCCACCGTCAATGTCAACGGCATCCGTGCCGCTTCCCGCAAGCACATGGCCTCCTGGCTGGAGACCTGCGCCCCCGACGTCCTCCTGCTGCAGGAGGTGCGCGCCGATGAACCCACTGCGGCGGCGCTTCTGCCGGGGTATGAGTCGGTGATCTGGCCGTGCCGGGTCAAGGGGCGCGCCGGGGTCGCCGTAGCGGTGCGCGAAGGCGGACCGGTGACGGTCGGCCAGGTCCGCTACGGGGTCAGCACGCCGGGAACCGCGGAGCCCGATGTGGACTCCGGCCGCTGGCTGGAGGTGGACCTGGCTCCGGTCTCCGCGAGCGCCGAGGCCGTAACGGGTGGCCCCGTAGCCCAGACGACGACGCCCCCACTGACGGTGGTGTCCGCCTACTTCCACTCCGGCCAGGTCGGGACGATCAAAATGGATCAGAAGTACGCCCACCTGGACCTGGTGGACCTGCGCATGGCGTCGCTGCTGGCCGCCGCGGCGGCGGGCGAGCGGGACGTGCTCATGGCCGGCGACCTCAATATCGTGCGCTCCGAGCGCGACATCAAGAACTGGCGCTCCAACCACAACAAGTCGGCAGGTGTACTGGATGAGGAGATCGCCTACCTGGAGCGCTGGTTCGACTCCGGCTGGGTGGACGTCGCCCGTAATCTTGCGCCCGACGCGCAGGGCCCTTACACCTGGTGGTCGCAGCGCGGCAAGGCCTTCGACAACGACGCCGGCTGGCGCCTCGACTACCAGGTGGCCACGCCGCGGCTGGCTGAACGGGCCCGCTCCTTCACCGTGGACCGGGCGCCCAGCTATGCCGAGCGCTGGTCCGACCACGCCCCGCTCGTCGTCGACTACGAGCTGTGAGGCCGAAGCGCGCCATCCTCGGATTCCAACCACCCTCTGCGGGTTTGACAAACGCGACCGGCGGCAGCTTCGTCCTCCCGGGGACTCAAGCGGCCCGGCGCCGGGGCCGACCACCGTCCACGCCTCAAGGTAGCGGCCGCGCCCGATCCCGGCACCGGGGTTGATCTGGCCGCACGCGAATGCTGCCCCGGCGCCGGCAGGAGCTCCCCTCACGACGACGCTTCGGCACTAACGCTGACGGTTCGGCAGTTGGCAGTGACGATTCGTACGGAAGGCGGACGGTTCGGCAGTTAGGGTGCCGAACCGTCGCCGGAAAGTACGAACCGTTGCCCCGACGTGCCGAAGCGTCGCCGGAAGGTACGAACCGTCAGCACCGGGACATCACCAACCCGCCATGCCGACGCCGCTCAACCGTGCTGCGGTGGCCGTGGATCCATCGTGTCCGCGCATGCATCCGACGCCAATACCTACGATCCCGGGGTCCCGTCGTCCACAGCCTCACTTGGTGCACCCCTCATCCACAGACCTCAAAGGGGTCGGATGCGGCACAGACACCGAGCCCTTCATGCTGAGGCCATGGCCAATCGCACGTCTATCGCCGCACTGCCCACCGTCGTTTCCACTGCCGGCTGCCTCGGCGCCGTTCCCGCCGCCGCGGTTCCACTCATGCGTGGTCAGGCGCTTCTGCCACAAACCTCTGCCCCACATTGGGCGCAGAAACGAGAAGTGACCTTGGCGCGGGCTGTCGCCGCGTTCCGGAGTGGTGCCACCACGAGGGCCGTCTCACATGAGGCCGCGGTACTGTTCCATGGCGGGGCGCTGCGCCGATTCGAACCGGACATCGACATCGTGACCGCATACCGGCCACGACTGACCGCCGTTCCCCTCCCGCAGGTCATTTACGGCGGGCCACTGGCCAGGCGAACTCCCGAAGGCGGACGCATTCTGCTGGAGCACACCGAGCGATTGGGACGACGGGTACAGTTGCGCCGCCATTACCGCAATGACATGAGTGCCGATGACGTCGTCATTATCAACGGTCTGCCGGTCACATCTCTGGCCCGGACGCTGACCGACTGCCTCCTTGATCTGCCACCGGCAGATGCACTGGTGGCGGGAGATTCGCTGCTCAGAGTCCACTGCCGCCCGGATCGTTGGCGGAGCCGGGACGCTGAGGCTCCGTGGCGAGAACTGGTCGCCGACGTCGAGGGTAGGCTCAACTCCTACAGTCACCGCAACGGATCAATCCGCGCCCGCCATCTGCTTGAGTTGCTCTCTCCCTGGGCGGAGTCTCCGGGTGAGAGCGAGCTGCGGCGCATTCTGCTCGCGACTGGTCTTCCTCAACCCGACTTGCAGCATCGGGTCGTGGCCGAGGGCAATGAGTACTTCCTGGATCTGGCATGGCCGGACATCATGCTTGACGTCGAGTTCGACGGCGCCTTGAAATACGCAGGCGATGACGTCGTATTCCAGGAGGGGATTCGCCAGGACCGACTCAAGCGGGCCGGCTGGCAAATCGTACGCTTCAAGACACCGGCTCTTCGTGATCCTGAGGCGGTACGCCGGGACGTACTCGGTGCCGTGCCCGTAGGGAGCTCATGGATGCTGCAACCTCGAGCCTGGATGGACGCGATCAGCCCACTTCCGTAAGCGCACGGATCCTGGCATCGCAGAAACCGCCGGCGACGCAGGCGGGTGTCGGCGAAGGAGCACAGGCGGACGACGGTTCGTACTTTCCGGCGACGCTTCGGCACTTCGGGACAACGGTTCGTACTTTCCGGCGACGGTTCGGCACCCTAGCTGCCGAACCGTCCGCCTTCCGTACGAATCGTCACTGCCAACTGCCGAACCGTCAGCGTAAGTGCCGAAGCGTCGTCGTGCCCGCCCAGGACGAGCGGCGCCGGGAGCTAGCGACGGGAGGTGGCCAGCGCTGATGCGAGTTCGCGCCCCAGCACCGGGACGCCAACTGCCCGCCCGGACCGGCAACCGGCCCGCCGTCGCAGCGATGTGCTCGACGCCGCCAGGGGCGGGCACCCCACATCAACACGTTGGTCGCCCGCGTCTGAGGACGTATCCGACGCCGTCGGGGCTGCTTAGTCGGCGGCGTTGCGCTCGGCGATCTCCACCACGTTGGCCAGCAGCAGAGCGCGCGTCATCGGCCCCACTCCCCCGGGGTTCGGGGACAACCAGGCGGCAACCCGGTCAACGCCGTCGGCGACGTCACCCATGATCCGGCCCTTGCCGGTCTCCGGGTTGACGACCCGGGAGACCCCCACATCCAGAACCACCGCGCCGGGAGCGACCATGTCGGCCGTGATGATGCCGGCGCTTCCGGCCGCGGCGATGACGACGTCGGCGCGGCGCACATGGTCGGCGAGGTCGCGGGTGCCGGTGTGGCAGACGTCAACGGTGGCGTTGATGTCCTTGCGCAGCAGCAGTAGGCCGATGGAACGGCCCACGGTGACGCCGCGGCCGACGACGCACACGTTCTTGCCTGCCAGGTCGATGCCGTGGCGGGTGATGAGCTCAATGCAGGCGCGCGGCGTGCACGGCAGCGGCGAGGTGATCGGCCCGGTACCGCGCAGCACTAGGCGGCCGAGGTTGGTGGGGTGCAGGCCGTCGGCATCCTTGTCCGGATCGACGCGCTCCAGGATGGCGTTGGTGTCGATACCGGCGGGCAGCGGCAGCTGCACGATGTAACCGGTGCAGGCCGGGTCAGCGTTGAGACGGTCGACGGCCGCCTCGATCTCGGCCTGGGTGGCGGTGGCGGGCAGGTCGACGCGAATCGACTCGATGCCGACTTCGGCGCAGTCGGCGTGCTTGCCTGCCACGTACTTGACGCTGCCGGGGTCCTCGCCGACGAGCACCGTGCCCAGCCCGGGGGTGATGCCGCGCTGGCGCAGCGCCGCCACCCGGTCCTTGAGCTCGGCCTTGAGGGCCGCGGCGGTGGCCTTGCCGTCCAGGACGCGGGCGGCGCCCTCCCAGGGGGCCCTCACTGGGCCAGCCCCGGGTAGAGCGGGAAGGCGTCGGTCAGCGCCTTCACGCGTCCGCGCAGACCGGCGAGCAGCTCGTCGTCGGCCTTGCCGGCGGCACCGGCCACAAGCGCGGTGGCAATGATGTCGGAGACCTCGGTGAATTCCGCTTCGCCGAAGCCGCGGGTGGCCAGGGCGGGTGTGCCGATGCGCAGGCCGGAGGTGACGCGCGGGGGACGTGGGTCGAAGGGGACGGCGTTGCGGTTGACGGTGATGCCGGCGTCGTGGAGGAGGTCCTCGGCCTGCTGGCCGTCCAGGACGGAGTTGCGCAGGTCGACCAGGACGAGGTGGACGTCGGTGCCACCGGTGACCAGCTGGATGCCGGCGGCGGCGACGTCGTCGGCGAGCAGGCGCCGGGCGAGGATGGAGGCGCCCTGGAGGGTGCGGGCCTGGCGGTCCTTGAACTCGTCGGTGCCGGCGATCTTCATGGCGACCGCCTTGGCGGCGATGACGTGCATGAGCGGGCCACCCTGCTGGCCGGGGAAGACAGCGGAGTTGAGCTTCTTGCCCCACTGTTCGGCGCGGTTGGTCAGCAGCATGCCGGAGCGGGGGCCGCCGAGGGTCTTGTGGACGGTGGTGGACACGACGTCGGACCACGGCAGCGGGCTGGGGTGCAATCCGGCGGCGACCAGGCCGGCGAAGTGGGCCATGTCCGTCCACAGGGCGGCACCGACCTCGTCGGCGATGGAGCGGAAGGCCTCGAAGTCGAGGTGGCGGGGGTAGGCGGACCAGCCGGCGATGATGACGCGGGGGCGCTCGCGCAGGGCGGCCTCGCGCACCTGGTCCATCTCGATGCGCATAGTCGTCTCGTCCACGCCGTAGGCGGTGGCGTGGTAGTTCTTGCCGGAGAAGTTGATCTTCATGCCGTGCGTGAGGTGACCGCCGTGGGCGAGCGACAGGCCGAGGATGGTGTCGCCGCCGTCGGCCAGGGCGTGCAGGACGGCGGCGTTGGCCTGGGCGCCGGAGTGCGGCTGGACGTTGGCCCACTCAGCGTTGAAGACGGCCTTGGCGCGCTCAATGGCGAGGTTCTCGGCGACGTCGACGACCTCGCAGCCGCCGTAGTAGCGGCGCCCGGGGTAGCCCTCGGCGTACTTGTTGGTCAGGACGCTCCCCTGCGCCTGGAGGACCGCGCGCGGCACGAAGTTCTCCGAGGCGATCATCTCCAGGGTGCCGCGCTGGCGGGCGAGCTCGTCATCGAGGACCGCGGCGATCTCGGGGTCCAGCTCGGCCAGCGGCTGATTGTTGAGCGCGGCGTTGGGGGTGGCTGGGATGGCTGCGGAATCAGTCATGGTTCTCCTGATGTCTGCACGGCGCAGGCCGCGCGGGGGCGTCGACCTCGGCCCAGGCGGGCGACCAGGTTCTCCGTTGCTGCGCCCCGGGACCACCGCGTGGGGCGGGCCCGTGGCGTGCCGTCGCTCCCCGGTGGTGTCCACCTTTTCGCCAGTCGCGACGACGGCCCCATGCTAGCGCCGACGGCGCGGCGGGGCCAGGCGGGGGCCGAGGGTCGAGCGTGGCGGGATTTGGCAGATGACAAGCCAACCGGTCGGGTCGCGTAGGCTGCCCTATGTGAATGAGTCGTCTGGCCCGCACCTCGTCAGTGCCTGCCTGGCCGGATTTCCCTGTCGGTATGACGGTGGCGCCAGGCCTGATGCGAGCGTGATCGCGCTCGTCGCTGAGGGTGCTGCGCTGCCCCTATGCGCCGAAATTCTCGGCGGGCTGCCCATACCGCGCCCACCGGCGGAGATCGTCGGCGGCGACGGCGAGGATGTACTGGCGGGCCGGGCACGCGTCATGACCCGCGACGGCGATGACGTCACCGTCGCCTTCATCCGGGGCGCTGAGGCCGTAGCAACGGCTGCGTCCGACGTCGGCGCATCCGCCGCCGTCTTGCAGGAGCGCAGCCCCTCCTGCGGGGTGCGCAGCATCTACGACGGCACCCACTCCGGCCGGCTCAAGCAGGGTTGCGGCGTGTTGGCGGCGGCGCTGCGGCGTCGAGGGCTCGCGGTCGTCGCCACGGAAGATTCCCCGCATATTCGACGAGGCCGCGCCTGAGACAGCACGTCGTCGACGCCGAGCAGCCCGGCTCGTCATTTCGACCGGTTTCGGCACGTTACAAGTGCCGGTTTCGGTGAAGGAGGGGCGGGGCGGGCGCGACGGATGCGAGGTCCGCCGGCCCTGCCCCGCCCTGTTGAGGCGCGGTTATGCCGAGTGCGGAGAAGCCGGAGCCTTGCGGGAGGACAGCACCTGATCGACGATGCCGTACTCCTTGGCGGCGGTCGCCGTCAGGATGGTGTCACGCTCGAGGTCGGCGTGAACCTTCTCCACCGGCTGACCGGTGTGGAAGGACAGCGTCTCCTCCAGCCAAGCGCGCATGCGGTCGATCTCATTGGCGATGATCTCGATGTCACTGGCCTGCCCCTGGACACCCTCCATGGCCGGCTGGTGGATGAGCACGCGGGCGTTGGGCAGCGCCAGGCGCTTTCCGGGCGAGCCAGCGGCCAGCAGCACGGCGGCAGCGGAGGCGGCCTGCCCCAAACAGACCGTCTGCAGCTGCGGCTTGATGTACTGCATGGTGTCGTAGATCGCCGTCAGCGCCGTGAAGGAGCCGCCGGGGCTGTTGATGTACATGGTGATGAGGCCGTCGGGGTCCTGAGACTCCAGGACGAGCAGCTGAGCCATGATGTCGTCGGCGGAGGCGTCGTCAACCTGCACGCCCATGAAGACGATCCGGTCCTCGAACAGCTTGGCGTAGGGGTCCTGACGCTTGAAGCCGTAGGCGGTGCGCTCCTCGAACTGGGGCAGCACGTAGCGGGCCTGCGGCAGGGACTGCGGGGCGACGCCCGCAGCCTGCATCTGCCGGGCCACGGCATCGAAGTAGGGGCGAGAGCTCGTCATGTCAGTTCTCTCCGTTCTGGGCGCTGATCTCGCGGCTGGAGCTCACGATGTGGTCGACGAAGCCGTACTCCAGGGCCTCCTGGGCGGAGAACCAGTGATCACGATCGGAATCGCGGATGATCTCCTCCACCGTGTGGCCTGTGTTGGCCGCGGTGATCTCGCTCAGCTCCTGCTTCATCTTGATAATGAGGTCGGCATTGATGCGGATGTCGGTCGCCGACCCACCGGCACCGCCGGAGGGCTGGTGCATGAGCACCCGCGTATGCGGCGTCACGTACCGCTTGCCCTTGGCGCCCGCGGACAGCAGGAACTGCCCCATGGAGGCGGCCAGGCCCGTGGCGACGGTGACGACGTCGGGCTGGACGTACTGCATGGTGTCGTAAATGGCCATGCCGGCGGTGACGGAGCCGCCCGGAGAGTTGATGTAGAGGTAGATGTCCCGCTCGGGGTCCTCGGCAGCCAACAGCAGCATCTGCGCGCAGATGGCGTTGGCATTGTCGTCGCGCACCTCGGAGCCGAGCCAGATGATGCGTTCCTTCAGCAGGCGGTTGTAGATGGAGTCGGTCAGGCCCAGGCCCGTCCCGGATCCATCGGCGGCAACCGGGGTGGTGGCCGCCGGGGGCGTGTGGAGCTCGCTCACGTCAGTCCTTCCGTGTTCGGTGATGCCAACGCTAACGCGAGGCCCGTACAGGTCATGCCCAGGATCGGTGTCGTTTCGCTGACGGCACAGGTTGAGGGCGCTCCATCCGGCTGATGGCACCGGCGTGCGTTGATGTGGACGGTACCCCGACGACGGCGCCCCGCACCGGCCTCAGTGTGCCGGAGCCCACCGGTCACCCGGCCCGAAATGCGGGTAGCCTCACCATATGGATTTGAAACGGCTCCGGGCGGGATAAATCCCGTGCAGCCCCACCGCTGACCCGCCCCGAGCAGTTTCACCGCAATATGTTCTGTCCATCGGTTCACGCCGCACCCTCAGGAAGGAAATCCAATGCCCACCACGCCGGTCTCCGAGTCACTGTTCCGCCTCGGCCTCAACGAGGCGCTGCCCATCAGCGATGAGGCCACCACTTCGCGCGTGGTGGTCAACAATGCGGTGCTGCGCACCGTCATGTTCACCTTCGACACTGGCCAGCTCCTCACCGAGCACGCCTCAACCAAGGCCGTGGTCTGCACCCTGCTCGAGGGCGAGATGGACTTCGCCATCGGAGAGCGCACCGAACGCATGCGGGCGGGCGACGTCATCTACCTCGCCCCCAACGAGCGCCACGCGCTCACGGCCGTGAGCCCCTGCCGCCTGCAGCTGGTCATGGTCGACATGGACGGCCGCGAGGACGCCGTGACCCGCTGACAACAGCATCGGCGCAGTCGGCTAAGCGGTCACAGAAACATCGGCTAAGCAGTGTCAGAAATAGCTGTGGCGCCCCAGGACATCCCATAACGCACCGAAACCGGCACTTGTAACGTACCGAAACCGGCCGAAGTTGCTGAGGGCAGGCTAAATCCCGGAACTACGATCGGGATCCCGTCACCCGAAGTCAGCGATGCGACCCCATCGCCACCCCGACGGTCCGCGCCGGATCTGGGCCCGCATCTACTACGCCGGTTCGGGGGCTACTACGCCACTTCGGGGTGCACTGAAGGCCTCTCAGGCCTTCAGCAGTCCCCTAACCGGCGTACCCAACGGTGAAGTGGCGTAGTAGACGAGTGCCCGGCACCAACTCAAGCACCATCGCACCGGCTCACCGCTTGCACACAACAACGGGGCCCGCACCACCTGATGGTGCGGGCCCCGGAATGCGTGTCGCCGTCGACGCCCGGGCAAAGGGCCTACCGAGGCGAATTAGCCGGAAAACTCACTCGGCGTCGTTGGCGCTGTCCGCGGAGGCCGAGGACGCGGAGTCAGCCGAGTCCTCGACAGCGTCCTCCGCGGAAGCCGGGGACACGACGACCTCGTCGTCGGCCGCCGCGGCATCCTGGGCTGCGGCCTGGGCATTGGCCTCGGCGTCGAGCTCGTCGGAGCCGATGAACTCGGTGAGGTCGATCGTCTCGCCGTTGGAGTCCTTGACCGTCACCTGGCGCAGCGCCAGGGCGAGGGACTTGTTGCGGGCAATCTCCGAGACAAAGGCGGGGATCTGGCCGGCCTGCTGGGCGCCCTGCATGAACTGGGCGGGCTCCATGCCGTACTGCTGGGCAGTCTGCATGAGGAACTCCAGCAGCTCGTCCTGGGTGACGTTGACGTCGAGGGACTCAGCGAGCACGTCGAGCAGAATCTGGTCGCGCACGCCGGAAGTCACGTCGTCGCGGATCTCATCGGCGTGCGGGTCGTCCTCGGCCTTGCCCTCGGCCTGCAGGTGCTGCTTGATCTCCTCTTCAACCGCTGCGACGGGAACATCGAAGGAGACCTGCTCGCGCAGCTTGTCCAGCAGTGCGTCGCGGGCGGCAACGGCCTGGTCACCTGCCTTGCGCTCGGCGGCCTGACGGCGCAGGTCCTCGCGGAGTTCCTCGACGGTGTCGAACTCGGAAGCCATCTGGGCGAAGTCGTCGTCGACCTCGGGCAGTTCGCGCTCCTTGACGGCGGTGGCGGTGACGGTGACCTCGGCCTCCTCGCCCGCGTGCTCGCCGCCGGCCAGAGCTGTGGTGAAGGTGGTGGACTCCTCGCTCTTGAGGCCGGTGAGGGCGTCGTCGAGGCCCTCGAGCATGTTGCCCTTGCCGATCTCGTAGGAGACACCGGACACCGAGTCGACCTCTTCGTCGTCAATGACGGCCTTGAGGTCGATGGTGACGAAGTCGCCGGTCTTGGCCTTGCGCTTCACGGACTTGAGCGAGCCGAAGCGGGCGCGCAGGTTGTCCAGCTCGGTGTCGACGTCCGCGTCGGTGATGTCGACGGCGTCCACGGTGATCTCGGTCTCGCCGAGCTCGGGGAGGTCGAACTCGGGCCGCACGGTGACCTCGGCGGTGAAGCCGAGCTGGCCGCCCTGAGGGCCGGTGACGTTGACGAGCTCGGTGACCTCGATCTCCGGCTGAGTCATGGGCACGCGACCGGACTCGGTCAAGGCGTCGCGGTAGAAGTCGGGAAGCTTGTTGTTGACGGCCTCCTGGATGACGGAGGCGCGGCCGACGCGCTGGTCGATGATGCGGGCGGGGACGTGTCCGCGACGGAATCCCGGGATTTGAACCTGGGAGCCGATCTCCTTGTAGGCGGCGTCGAGGCTGGGCTGCAGCTCCTCGTAGGGGACCTCCACGGTCAGCTTGATACGCGTGGGGTCAAGGTTCTCGACAGTGCTTTTCACGGGGTTCTACTCCGAATAGATGGATGCGGCTGGTTGTACAGGGCGCCGGGGCGCCCGACGCGGACGCGCGTTGGCGGCGTCAGTTCCGGGCCATCCTAGGGCACGGTTGCGGCGCGGCGGAAAATGACTCCACCCACACAGCTCCTGTCGGCCCGAGATGACCCTGCCGGAGGCCCACTCGACGACGCTGGCCGGCGCCTATCACGCCCCGGCTGCGGGAATGGGCACGCTGCGTCCGGAGACGACCTTGGCGAGCACCTGCCGCGGCACGACGGCGACAGCGCGCACACCCGCGAGCGTTCGGGAGTGGACGGCGCCGGCGTCGGCGTCGTCGGCCCCGGTGAAACGCACGGTGACGCGCGGCTCGCCGCGAACCACGTCGACCTGGAAGGCCTCCAGCGTCGTCGAGGCGGTGACGGCCTCGCGGGCGGCCGCCTCCACGTCCTGCGGGCCGTGGCCCGGGCGCAGATCGGCGATTGTGAGGATGCTGCGGTAGGAGGGCATGGCACGAGCCTACGGCGCGTCACAGCCCGCCGTCGCCGTCGTCCCTCTCAGGCCTTCACCCAGCCGCGGCGCAGCGCCAGGGCATGGCCGGCATAGCACAGGGCAACGAAGGGCACCGTCCAATACAGGGCGGAGCGCTGGCTGGGATCGAAGACGATCAAGACGCAGGAGGCGGCGGACCCGATGAAGGCGGCGATCGGCACCCACGGGTAGCCCGGGGTCCGGTACCCCAGCTCGGCGACGGCGTGCCCTGCCTCCAGCCAGCGGCGGCGGAAGATGAACTGGCAGGCGGCGATCGCCATCCACACAATGACCACCGCCAAGCCGGAAATCGACACCAGGGCGAGGTAGACGGTGTCGGCCGCCACCACCGAGGTCAGCAGGGCGAGCAGACCGCCCGCCATGGACAGCGCCAGCGCCACTACCGGTACGCCCCGCATCGTCGTGTGGGCGACGATCGCGGGCACGGTGCCCTCGTTCGCCAGCGACCACAGCATGCGGGTGGAGGCGAACAGGCCGGAGTTGGCCGCGGACAGGATCGCGGTGACCACCACAATGTTCATGATGTCGCCCGCGTACGGCACACCAATCATGTCGAGCACGGTGACGAAGGGCGAGTCGCTGACGCCAGCCTCCTGCCAGGGAATGAGGGCGGCCATGACCACGATCGAGCCGATGAAGAAGACGGTCAGGCGCACCAGCGTGGTGCGGATGGCACGCGGGATGTTGCGGCCGGGGTCGGCGGTCTCGCCCGCCGCCACACCGATGAGCTCGGTGCCGGAGAAGGCGAAGTTGACGGTGAGCATGACCGTGAGCACCGCGCCGAAGCCGTTGGGGAAGAGCCCGTCCCTGATCAGGCCCGTCAGTCCGGGGGCGGCGGAGCCGTCCGCCATGGGAATGACGCCGACGATGGCCAGGCCGCCGAGCACGATGAAGGCGATGATGGCGAAGACCTTGACCGCCGCCAACCAGGACTCGGATTCGGCGAAGACCCGCACCGAGAACACGTTGGAGGCGAAGACGAGCACGATGAAGATGGCCGCCCACATCCACACCGGCGTGTTCGGGAACCAGTGCCGCATGATGGTGCCGGCCGCGGTGAACTCCGAGCCGAGCGCGATGGTCCAGGTCAGCCAGTACAGAACGGCAACGACGAATCCGGTGCCCGGCCCGATGAGCTCCTTGGCGTAGACGTGGAAGGCGCCCGTCCACGGCATGGCCACGCTCAGCTCCCCCAGGCACAGCATGACCAGGTAGACCAGCAGTGCGCCGACGGCGTAAGCGAGTACGGTTCCCAGCGGGCCGGCCTGGCTGATGGTGTAGCCGGAGGACAGGAACAGCCCGGTACCGATGACACCGCCGAAGGAGATCATGGTCAGGTGCCGCGAGCTCATCTTGCGTTGCAGACGGTCGCGGCTGGTAGCGGCCTGGTCGGAGTGGGGCTCGGTTTCAGATGTGGGTTCCATGAGACTCCCGGATGGGTTTTCCAGCGTGCGTGGCTAGGGTTGGAGTCAGCCGAACACCATCGGGCGGAGAGGAACAGGCGTGAGCGACGTACTGGCGCAGCTGCTGCAGCGGCAGGGGACGGTGGTCCTCGACGGGGCTATGGCGACCGAATTGGAGAAGCGCGGTGTGGACACCTCCGGACCGCTGTGGTCCGCATTGGCGATGCGGGACGCTCCGCAGGCAGTCCTGGATGTCCATCGCAGCTACTTCCGCGCCGGGGCCGACGTCGCCACGACGAACACCTACCAAGCGAATCTAGACGCTTACCGGCGGGCGGGCGTGAGCCGACCGGATGCCGAGAACCTGGTGCGCTGCGCCGTGCAGCTCGCACGTCGGGCGCGGGACGAGCACGAGGCCGCCACCGGCAGACGCGGACTCGTGGCCGGATCGATCGGCCCCTACGGCGCTTACCTGGCCGACGGCAGCGAGTACACCGGCGCCTATTCGCTGACGCCGCAGGAATTCGCAGACTTTCACCGCCCGCGCCTGCACCTGCTGCTCCAGGCGGGTGTGGACGTGCTGGCCCTGGAGACCATGCCGCAGGGCGAGGAGGTGCGCGCCCTGCTCGACCTCATCGCCGCCGAGGCGCCGGACGTGCCGGCCTGGCTGTCGCTATCCGTGCGCGACGACGCCGCCGCGCTACGCGATGGCACGCCGTTGGAGGATGTTGCCGAGTGGGTCAAGGCCCGTCCTCAGGTGCGGCTGTTGGGGGTCAATTGCACCCGGGTAGCCACGGCGACGGCGGCACTCGGGCAGCTCACGGCGTTCACGGAACTGCCGCTGGTCGCCTACCCGAACTCCGGGGAGGCCTACAACCCCGTCACCAAAACCTGGTCCCCGGTCGACGGCGGCAGCGAGGAGGAACTGTTGGCCGACGCGGCGCACGCTTGGGAGGATCTAGGAGTGCGGGCTATTGGCGGCTGCTGCCGCACCACCCCGGCCCAGATTGGGGCTCTGGCAACAGCGCTGCGCTAAGAGCGGGCCCCGGGTCTCCTCGTCGTCGGGGTATTCGGCCTGGCAGCCTGTTTCCCATTCCTCCTCGCAGACCTCATGAGCAAGCTCATGGGTCTCCTCGTCGTCGGGGTATTCGGGCCTTCGGCCCTTCTTCTCCCTCGGCGTCGGATGTCATGCGAGCAAGCTCGCCGACATCCTCCTTCGTCGGGGTGGCGGGATTTGAACCCACGATCTCCTGCACCCAAAGCAGGCGCGCTACCAAGCTGCGCCACACCCCGTGTTAACGCCGACGACCGCCACCGAGGGTCGGGGCGGTCGCGCGTTCACCGAGCGGGTGACGGGAATCGAACCCGCGCCATCTGCTTGGAAGGCAGAGGCTCTACCATTGAGCTACACCCGCATGAACGGACCCATCGGGCCCGCCGTGAGTATCTCAGTACTCGATGAGACCAGTCCGGTAAGCCTTGGTCAGCTTGCTCGGCACCGTAATCTCACGACCCGCGACCCGCACGGTCTGGAGCTGAGGCAGCTTGGCCTTCCACTGCGAACGACGATTGCGGGTGTTGCTGCGGGACATCTTCCGCTTCGGCACTGCCATGAGCCCGCTCCTCTCAAACTCGTAGGGGCACCCGACCACGCGGGCACCCCGAAGGATACCTAACCAGGGGCCACCCTAGCGGTTCGGGTGAATCCCGTTCCAGCCCACGACCCTCGCTGGACGTGTGAGATCAGTCCCGTCCCACCCGAATTACCACCCCCGCCGCTATACATGACCGTATGAGCACCTCGTCCTTCTCCCCCGCCGACGCCGACCCCAGCGGCGTCATCACCCTGGCGCGGGGCGAGCAGCCAGAGACCGACCTGGAGGTCAAACGCTCCCACTTCCTCGGACAAGCAGCGCGTACCGACGACGAGGCGGCCGCCCGCGTCTTCATCGCCGCCGTCCGCGCCCGCTACCCCGACGCACGCCACCATTGCAGCGCCTTCACCGTTGCCGTGCCCGGAGCCCAGCCCATTGAGCGCTCCAGCGACGACGGCGAGCCGTCCGGCACCGCCGGAGGACCCATGCTCGACGTGCTGCGCGGCACGGGCCTGACCAACACCACCGTCGTCGTCACCCGATATTTCGGAGGGACTCTGCTGGGAACGGGCGGGCTGGCCCGCGCCTATACGCAGGCTGCCACCCAGGCGCTAGAAGCTGCCGCCCGAGTGCGCTTGGCCACCCGCTACCTATGGAAGGTACGGGTGGCGGTCGCCGACGCCGGCCGACTGGAGGGGCAGCTGCGGGGACGCGCCCCGGAGATCGCCGTCGAGGAGACCAACTGGACGGCCACGCATGCCGTACTCACCCTGTCCACCGGCTCCGCCGATCCCACTGGCCTGACCGAACAGCTGGCAGCACTGACCGCGGGCGCCGCCGTCCCCGAGCCCGCGGGTAGCCGCGTCGTCGAGAGCCCTGTCTGACCCACGGTCTCACTCGCTCCGCCAGCTGACACAGATCACCATGCGGACCATTTGACAATGCCGCGGTCACCCGCGCTAGTGTCAGCGTAACGGAGTGCGCCGCCCCCGGCGGCGAGCCTCCGTGAAATTCGCAGCAGCATCGCACGAGGAGGACCCCATGACGGTCGATAACGTCATGTGCGTGATGTCCCCTTGCTGCTGCCAGTGTCGATAGGGCGCCTGGCCACGACTTGTGCGCGCTATTGCGTGCATGCCCGGCGCTCGGGTGTTTTTTCCGCCCTCATTCACCAGACTTTCACGGGCTAAGAGGATCTTGATCCTGCGCCCGATTTCATTCGTCTTCACTCGACCTCTGGCAGCTTAAGGAATCTCTCATGGCATTCGTCTCCAATATCACCGAACTCGTCGGATCCACCCCGCTGGTCCGCATCAATCGCATCACCGACGGCGCTCCCGCAACCGTCCTGGCCAAAGTCGAGGCCTTCGAGCCGGCTAGCAGCGTCAAGGACCGCATCGCCCTGGCGATCGTGCGGGCAGCCGAGGCCTCGGGCGAGCTCAAGCCCGGCGGCACCATTATCGAAGCGACCTCCGGCAACACCGGCGTCGGCCTGGCCATGGTCGGCGCCGCACTCGGTTACCGGGTCATCATCACCATGCCGGAGACCTTCTCCAAGGAACGCCGCGCCCTCATGCGCGCCTTTGGCGCCGAATTGGTGCTGACCACCGAGGGTGGCGTCGCCGGCGCCGTCAAGCGCGCAACGGAGCTCCAGGCCGCCACCCCCAATTCGATTCTCGCGTCCCAGTTCACCAACCCCGCCAACCCGCAGATCCACCGCGAAACCACGGCACAGGAGATCCTGCAGGCCACCGACTCGCAACTGGACGCGTTCGTCGCCGGCATCGGCACCGGCGGCACCCTAACCGGAGTCGGCCAGGTCCTGCGCCAGCAGGTTCCCGGGGTCAAGATCTTCGGCGTCGAGCCCGCCGAGTCGCCTTTCCTCCAGGAGGGCAACTGGAACCCGCACAAGATCCAGGGCATCGGCGCGAACATCGTCCCGGAGGTCCTGGATCAGGGCGTCTGGGACGAGCTGCTGCACATCGACTCCGACACGGCGCTGACCTACGCCCGTCGGGCCGCCGCCGAGGAGGGTCTGCTCGTGGGTATCTCCTCCGGTGCAGCGCTGGCCGCCGCCTCTCAGCTGGCTCAGCGCCCGGAGTTCGCAGGCAAGACGATCGTCACCGTTTTGCCGGACACCGGCGAGCGCTACCTGTCCACGCCTCTGTACTCGCAGTACCTGGACTGACCGGGTACCGGGGCTGGGCAGCCGCTCCGTCTTAGTCCGAGTTAGTCCAAGCCCACAATCAAATCGGACACGGTTCGGCGTCGGTGGTGGTATCCCAGGAACAGGGAAACCACCACCGACGTTGCCTCGGCGGGTCATCACCGGCCTACCGCCGTCTTGGCGGCGTCGGGCGGTGCCCACCCCTGCCGTCCCTGCCAACAGCCCCCGTCTGTCAGGTTCTCGTTAGAGGAGCACCATGCACAACCCCGCTCGGTCGTTCATCGATCTTGCCAAGGAAGACCTAGCGACCGCCCGGCGCCGCGACCCCGCGGCGCGTTCGAACCTTGAGGTGGCCCTGCTGTACCCGGGCGTTCACGCTCTGTGGGCGCACCGCGCCGCCCATAAGCTATGGAATCATGGGCATCTGTTCGCGGCGCGCGCCCTGTCGCAGGCCGCTCGGGCCGCCACCGGCATTGAGATTCACCCTGCCGCGAAGATTGGTGAGCGCTTCTTCATTGACCACGGTATGGGAGTGGTGATCGGGGAGACCGCCGAGGTCGGCGACGACGTGCTCATGTTCCACGGCGTCACGCTCGGCGGGGTGTCCATGAACCCCGGTAAGCGCCACCCCACCATTGGCAACAACGTGCAGATTGGGGCGGGTGCCAAGGTGCTCGGGCCGGTGACGGTTGAGGACGGCGCGAAAATCGGCGCCAATGCGGTCCTGGTGAAGAACCTGCCGGCCGACCATGTGGGCGTCGGCGTGCCCGCGCGAGCCCGCGACCCGCGCACCGACCCCGAGCTCATGCTCGACCCAACCATCTACATCTAGATCGTTGAGCTCGAGGCAGAGTTGGTGCCCGTAGCCGTGATTGGCACGCAGCCGGGGACTGCGCCCGGGCAGCCGGAGAACCGGGCTGCCCGGGAGCCTACGTGTCAAAATCCCTGATCAACGCCGTCGGCCGCCCAAAAACCACGGAACAAAACCGCATGATACCAACGATTCGCGAAACGCCATCGGCGCCTGCAGGCCCGTTTATCAGGAATTTTGACAGTCCTGCCGACCAGTCCACGTCCCGCAGGGCGACGCCAGCCTCGCCGGCGCCCCGCCGTCCGGGCTCGGAGGCCGGACACGTCATTAGTGCCGGTTTCGGCACGTCATTAGTGCCGGTCTCGGCACGTTGTTAGTGCCGGTTTCGGTGGGTTAGTGCGCTTGGCAGGAGGGGCACCAGAACAAGCGCCGCCCGGCGACCTCGCGTTCCCGGATCGGCGTGCCGCAGCGCAGGCAGGGGCGTCCGCTGCGGTGGTAGACGTACCAGCGTCCCGCCTCCTCGTCCCCGTCGGGCAGCGGCTCGGGAACGTCGCGGACATCCACAGTGGTGATGAAACCGGTGGCGACCCCGTAGTCCATGAGCGGGACCAGGTCGTCCCACACGGCTCGCAGCCGCGCCGCGCTGACCCGATTCCCGGGGCGGAAGGGCGAAATGCCCACCCGGAAGAGCGTTTCGGCGCGGAAGATGTTGCCCGCCCCGGCCAGCACCGACTGGTCCATGAGCAGCTCGCCAATCGCCTTCTTGCGGCGGCGCACCCCGGCGATGAACTCCTGCGGGTCACCGTCGACGCGCAGCGGGTCCGGCCCCAGCCGGCGCCGCACCGCGGCCACGCCGGCGGCGTCGAGCAACTCGCAGGCGGCCGGCCCGGTCAAGTCGGCCACCCCATGCTCCCCAGCCAGGCGCAGCCGCACGGCACCGCGGGGCTCGGGCGGCACCCATTGCCCGGGCGGGGCAGGCACGGCGTTCTCCCCGCTGATCCCGGATAGCGCCGAACCGCCGCCGTGGGCCAGCGCGTGTTCTCCTCGTTCCCCCACTCGACGCCGGGGCGCACCGATGGAGTGGGGCGCGGTGAAGGCGCTGTCGCCGTCGAAGGTCCAGGACCCGTACAACCCCAGGTGGACGCGCAGCCAGGTCACATCCGGCGCTTCCACGGGGACGTCGGCGGTCGGCGCAAAGGGAAGGAAGAGGTGCTTGCCGTGAGCGCGGCCGTCGAGCAGCACCTGGCCATCCAGGCGGGCGGCCCCCGCGGCAAAGCGCCCTTGTGGGGAGGAGACGGTCAATCGCCGCCCACCGAACAGCTCAGTCAGGGCGTCGGCGAGGCGATGAACGGTATGACCTTCAGGCATGCCGGGGACGCTACCCGACGCCGCGCACCGCAGCGATGTGCTACGCGACACCCCGGGTGGGGTGCGCGGGCAGCGGCCGGGCCATCACGCCGCCGGCGGCTACCCGCTGCCGCCCCGCCCGTCGCCGCGCCGCCTTTGGCCCCCGGCAGACCTCGTCGTTAGTCCCGGTGGTGGGCGCGCTCGTAGGCGGCCATCTGGTCGATGCGGTTTTGGTGGCGCTGATCCCCGCTGAAGGGCTCGGCAATGAACGCATCGAGAATGCGCACGGCCTCCTCAATACTGTGCTGGCGCGCGCCCAGGCCGGCCACATTGGCGTCATTGTGCTGGCGGGCGAGTCGGGCCACCTCCTCGTTCCACACGAGTGCCGCGCGCACGCCGGCCACCAGGTTCGCGGCGATCTGCTCGCCGTTGCCGGAGCCGCCGAGCACCACCCCGAGACTGCCCGGGTCGGCGACGACCCCCTCGGCACAGGCGATGCAGAACTCCGGGTAGTCATCGAGCCGGTCGTAGACGTAGCAGCCGTGATCGATGACCTCGTGGCCGGCCTCGCGCCAGTGGTCAACGAGGACGCCCTTGAGCTCGAATCCGGCGTGGTCGGTGGCAATGTGAATTCGCATAGGTGAATTGTGCCTCACGCGAACATACCCGGTGGTCCCCGCCGGCCAGCGACGGGGCGCCGCCGGTCTCGGGCTAGCGTTGCGCCATGACTGATCCGACTGCTTCTGCTTCCTCCCCCGCCGACGCGGTGCTGGCTGGCGTGTACGAGACCGCCGCGGCCAACCCGGCGATCCGCCCCCAGGACGACCTGTTCCGTCACGTCAACGGAACCTGGCTGGCGACGACGACGATTCCCGCCGACCGCCCCGCCACCGGCTCCTTCTTGGTGCTGCGTGACGCGGCTGAGGCCGCCTGCCGCGACATCTTGGAGGAGCTGGCCAGCGCCCGAGGAGAGGACACCCCCGCCACGCCTGCGGAGAAGCTGGGCGCGCTGTACGCCGCTTTCCTCGACGAGGAGCACATTGACGCGCTCGGCGCCGACCCGCTCGACGCCGAGCTGGAGCCCATCCTCGGGGCAACGGACAAGGAGGCGCTCGCCCACGCCCTGGGTGCGCACCTGGCTGCCGGATTCGTCGGTCCTATCGATATCGACGTTGAGGTGGATCTCAATGACCCCGAGCGCTACACCACCTGGATGGAGCAGGCGGGTTTGGGACTGCCGGATGAGTCCTACTACCGCGAGGAGGAGCACGCCGAAATCCGACAGGCATACGTCGCCCACGTGGGTCGCATGCTCGCTCTGACGGGACTGGACCAGCGGTTCGGGGCCAGCTCCGAGGAACTCGCGGACCGCATCATGGCGCTGGAGACGGCGCTGGCCCAGGGGCATTGGGACCGGGTCGCCTGCCGCGACATTGAGAAGATCAACAACCCCACCGCCTGGGATGATCTGGCCGCCTCTGCGCCTGCCTTCCCCTGGCAGGTCTGGCGCGACGGCGTCGTCGCCGCGGTCACGGATGCGGGTGAGGAGCCGGGGGCGCTGCTGACGAGCACGATCGTCGAGCAGCCCGATTACCTGCCGCATCTGGCGCAGGTGTGGCAGGAGACGTCGCTGGAGGACCTGCGCGCCTGGGCGGCGTGGCACGTCGTCCACGGTCGCGCCACCCTGCTCTCAAGTGACTTTGTGGAGGAGAACTTCGACTTCTACTCCCACACGCTTCAGGGTGTCGACGAGTTGCGTGCCCGCTGGAAGCGCGGTGTCAGCCTCATCGAGAACACGCTGGGTGAGGCGCTCGGCGAGCTGTACGTGGCTCGGCACTTCCCGCCCGCTCACAAGGCGCGCATGGAGCAGCTCGTCGCCCGGCTCATTGAGGCCTACCGCGGGTCGATCTCCTCGCTGGAGTGGATGAGCCCGGCCACCCGCGAGCGCGCCCTGGAGAAGCTGTCCTTGTTCACGCCGAAGATCGGCTACCCGAGTAAGTGGCGCGATTACAGCCCCGTCGAGGTGGCGCCCGGTGACGTCGTCGGCTCGGTGCGCTCGGTGGAGGCCTTCGACCTGGCTCGCTCCCTGCGCAAGTTGGGTGGGCCCGTGGACCGGGAGGAGTGGCATATGACGCCGCAGACGGTCAACGCCTACTACAACCCGACGATGAATGAGATCGTTTTCCCCGCCGCGATTCTCCAGCCGCCGTTCTTCGACCCAGAGGCCGACGACGCCGTCAACTACGCCGGTATCGGCGCCGTCATCGGCCACGAGATCGGGCATGGCTTCGATGACCAGGGATCGACCTTCGACGGGCACGGCAAGGTCACCGACTGGTGGACCGAAGCGGACCGGAAAGCCTTCGAGGCCCGCACCCACGCGCTCATCGCCCAGTACGACGCCTACCGTCCGGCCGCCCTGGTGGAGCGCGCTGCTGCCGAGGGCAAGGGCGCCGATGCCGTTCCGCATGTCAACGGCAAGCTCACGATCGGAGAGAACATCGGCGATCTGGGCGGTTTGGGCATCGCACTCAAGGCTTATGCACTGGCCCTGGCCGAGGACGGTGTCGCTTCTGTCCAGGAGGCGCCGGTCATCGACGGGCTGACCGGGTTGCAGCGCTTCTTCTACTCGTGGGCGCGCATCTGGCGCAATAAGAGCCGCAATGATTACGCCGAGCTGCTACTCACCATCGACCCGCACTCCCCCGCGGAGTTCCGCTGCAACGGCATTGTGCGCAACGTCGACGCCTTCTACGAAGCCTTCGACGTGACCGCCGACGACG
The DNA here is from genome assembly GCF_032465695.1 of Actinomyces sp. MRS3W. Classification (NCBI taxonomy): domain Bacteria; kingdom Bacillati; phylum Actinomycetota; class Actinomycetes; order Actinomycetales; family Actinomycetaceae; genus Actinomyces; species Actinomyces sp. MRS3W. The sequence continues at coordinate 56 of NZ_JAWDJJ010000220.1, read as the reverse complement.
CGCTGTGGATCGCGCCGGAAAAGCGCGTGACGATCTGGTGAGGCGGTGGGCGCGGC
>NZ_JAWDJJ010000219.1:0-2935 GCF_032465695.1 Actinomyces sp. MRS3W | reverse complement strand
GAGCACGCGGTCATTCATTCCGACGCGTCCATGGTGGATTCCATCGCCGCCCTGCTGGCCCGCCAGCGCCTGGCCTCCGGACGCAGGAGGCGATGAGCATGAACGTCAATCCCCCCGTGCTCATGCCCGTCTGGATGGCCGTCGTCGGCGTCGTCGGTCTCATCGTGGCTGCCGCCATCATTCTGCGTGCCTTCCTCGTCACCCGCCGCGACACCGCCCGCAGTGTCGGTGACATTCCCATGGCCGCCACCGAACGCGGCCAGTGGATTTCCCGGGTGGATGATGCCGCCGCCCGCTACCGGCGTCACGAACTCGACCTGCGGGGACTGCACCTGGAACTGGCCAGCGCCCTGCGCGGCTTCGCCACCGCCCGCAGCGGTGAGGACCTCGTCTCCGCCACCGTCCTGGAGATCCTCGACATGGCCGACACCACCGGCCCCCGTTCCATTATGGAGCGGCTGCGCCGGGTGCGCTCCAGCCGCCGTCCCCTGGACGTCAACCCGCTCGGGCACGTCGGCGAACTCCTGGCCGTGTGGGAGCAGCCCTCCTTCGACCGCGACCCGGATGCGGCCGCCGAATCCGCCATCAATCAGGCCCGGGAGGTGGTCACCCGATGGTGATGCCTTGGCTGCCCTGGGTCATCGCCCTGGTCGCCCTCCTGGTGCTGGTCGCGGCCGCCACCGGGGCGGGTGCGACGCTGGCCGACCGGCTGCGCGGCGGGCGAGGTCGGAGCGTGCCGCCGCGGCGCGTGGCCAACTCCGCCGCCCTGCTGTCCAGCCCGGTTCTGCGTGACCGGCTGCGCCGACGGCGGGTCCTCCACGCCGGCCTGGGGGCCGCCCTCGTCGTCGCCCTGGCCGCCGCCGCCATGCTCGCCGGCCGTCCGGTGGAGCGGAGCGTACGCAACGAGTCGCTGGCCAGCCGTGACATCGTCCTGTGCCTGGACATCTCCACCTCCATGGTGACCACCGACTCCAAGATCCTCGACACCTTCACCGAACTGCTCGACACCTTCGAGGGGGAGCGGGTCGCGCTGGTCGCCTGGAACTCCACCGCGCAGACGATCGTGCCGCTCACCGACGACTACGAGCTGCTGCGCGAACAGTTCAACGAGATCGCCGACGTCCTGGACTTCCTGCCCGTGCGCGGCAACCCCGCCCTGGAACGCTACTACGCCACCTTCCCCGGCACCCTGTCCGACGATGTCGACGGCTCCTCCCTGGCCGGGGATGGGCTGGCCTCCTGCACCCTTGCCTTCGATCATCAGGTTGAGGACCGCTCCCGTTCCATCATCCTGGCCACGGACAACCAGATCCTGGACCCCTTCGACGAGCAGATCTATTCCGTGTCCGAGGCCGCCGACCTTGCCCAGGAGGAGTCCATCCGCCTGTTCTCCCTGTTCGGCGCCGACCCGGAGCTGGCCGATCCGGACGTGTCCGGTAAGGATGTGGACGAGGCCCGCGAGGACCTGCGCGAGATCACCACCTCGCACGACGGCCGCTTCTACGAGGTTGACGACGCCGACACCGCCGGGCAGATCGTGCAGGAACTCGAAGCCGACCAGCTGGACGAGCTCGCCGGAAACACGCAGGTGCGTACCACCGACATTCCCGAGCGGGCCGCCGCCTGGCTGGCCGTCGTCGTCCTGGCGCTGCTCGCCGTCACCGCCTGGAGGCGCGCATGAGCCTGCAACCGCTGTTCGGGTGGCCGGTGACGGTGGCCGTCGCCCTCGTCGTGGCCCTCCTATTGGCCGTTTCGGCGCGCTGGCTGCTGCGGCGCGGCGCGGACCCGGGCGCCCGCACCACATGGGGCCGGCGTGTGGCCCTCGGCGTGGTCACGGTGCTCATCCTGGCCGGCCCCAGCCTGCCCGTCACCGAGGCGGTGGCCGTCTCCAACGTCGAGATTTACCTGGTGGTGGACCGTACCGGGTCCATGGCCGCCGAAGACTGGGCGGGAGGCCCCGATGCTGGCGGCGGCACCCGCCTGGATGGGGTGCGCGCCGACCTGGAGGCGATCCGCGACGCCTACCCCGACGCCCGCTTCTGCATCATCGCGCTCGACTCCTCGGCCGCCCGCGAGTTGCCGCTGACCCGGGACCTCGACGCCGTCACCGCCTGGATCGGCACCCTCCAACAGGAGGTCACCAACCGGTCCCAGGGCTCCTCCCTGGAGCGTGCCCTGCCGCTGCTGACGCAGACCCTGACCAGCGCCGCCGACGCCGCCCCCGAGGACGCCCGGCTCGTGTACCTGCTCTCCGACGGCGAGGCCACCGATGACGGGCAGGGCGCCGCCGACGCCGCTGCCGCCGGGGTCACCTGGGAGCAGGCGGGGGAACTGGTCGACGGCGGCGCCGTCCTCGGCTACGGCACCGAGGCGGGCGGGACCATGCGCGAGTTCGACGGCTCCAGCGCCGATGCCGACTACATCACCGACCCGGATACCGGCCAGCCGGCCGTCTCCGTTCCCGACACCGCCGAGCTGCAGGCCGTCGCCGACGCCCTGGGGGTGTCCTACGTGCAGCGCACCGGCACCGATGACGACCCCACCACCGCCTTCACCGAGCAGGACGTCGATGAGGTGCTGTCTGACGGGCGCGCGCACCGGCACTACGCCCGCTACGTCGTCTGGCCGCTGGGCCTGCTCGCCTGCGCCCTACTCATCTGGGAAGCCGCGGCCCTCATCCGCGCCGACCGGGCGGTACGCGAGCTGACCCGCCCCGCCGTCGACGTCCGGGCAGGAGGATCTAGATGAGCCAGCCCCACGACTTTCCCCCCGGCTCGGCCTCCGGTCCCACCGGCGCCGCCCGGCCCGAAGGCGCGCCCGGGGGCGGCGGGTTGCCCGCCGGGAACGACGCCTACCGCCCCGGTGCCCGCAGTGAGGAGGACGCCCGTGCCTACGCCGCCCGTGTGGGCGTGGCCGACGCCGACTCCGCTGATGC
>NZ_JAWDJJ010000218.1:0-4775 GCF_032465695.1 Actinomyces sp. MRS3W | reverse complement strand
GTCCCGCACCCGAGCGCAGCGTCCCGGCACCGCGGCAACCGGTCTCGGCGCGTAACAAGTGCCGGTCTCGGCACGTCATAAGTGCCGGTCTCGGCGCGTAACAAGTGCCGGTTTCGGCGAAGGGCGGTTACCGGGCGACCGGTTCGCGGTTGCCCAGCCGAACCTTCTCCACCGTGCGTTCGGTTTCGAAGTCGGATTCTTTAAAGCCGAAGAAGAAGGTGGTCAGGAAGGACACCAGCAGGGTCACGATCGAGGCCACCCAGAAACCGGTGAAAGAGCCGTCGATTCCCTCCGGGTTGATGAAAGAGGGGAATCCCACGAACGCGCCGGTGAAACCCCACATGTTGACGTCCATGAGGCCGGTCACGAGCCCTCCAACGGCGCCGCCGATGGAGGCGGTGATGAAGACGCGACCGTACTTGAGGTTGAGACCGTACATGGCGGGCTCGGTCACCCCGCACATGGCGGAGATCGTGGCCGGGCCGGCCAGACGCTTAACGCGTGGACTCTTGGCCTTCACCCACAGCGCCAGAGCACCGCCACCCTGGGCGATCATCGATACCGACACAATGGCATTGAGCGGAGAGAAGCCGGGATCGGCGATCTGCTGGGAGATGATCGGGATGACCGCCCAGTGCAGGCCGAAGATGACCAGGCACTGGTAGAAGCCGCCGATAATGAGGCCGGCAATTGGGTAGGACAGCCCCAGGATCGCGTTAATGCCAGCGGCCAGGGCACCGGAGATCGTCATGACGATCGGACCGAAGACCACGAGCACGAGCGCAGAGACGATGAAGATCTCCAGCAGCGGCGCGAAGATGGACCGCACCACGGCGGGAATCCAGCTCTTGAGCCAGGGCTCGATCTTGCTGGCCAGCCAGGCGGCCACAATGACGGGGAAGATCGAGTAGGCGTAGGCGTTCCCCTCGGGCAGGGAGACCGGGATGCCGAAGAACTCCGCGTTGAAGACGGTGCGGCCGATCTGCGCGTAGATGGTGTAGCCCTCGGCACTGGAATCCGCCATGGAGACAACCGACGGGTAGACGAGCACCCCGCCAATAATGGCGACGATGATGGGGTCGGCGCCCAGTCGCCGGGCTGAGGTGAAGCCGATAACGATCGGCAGGAAGTAGAACATGGAGTCGGCCATGGCGCTGATGAACGTGTAGGTCGACGTGTTGGAACTGATGACGTCGAACTGGGTGAGCAGCGCCAGCAGGCCCTTGAGGATGCCGGAGGCGGCCAGCACCCCGATAACCGGGATCATGGATCCGGTAATGACGCCGATGAGGGAGGAGAAGCCGTACTTGACCCAGCCGATCGGAGTGGTCGGCTTCGGGGCGGCGGGGGCCGTTTCCTCTGATTCCTCCGACAGACTGGGCAGCTGCTTGATGATGGCATCGTAGACGTCGTCGACGGTGGCGCCGATGACGACCTGGTACTGGCCGCCGGCACGGGCGACGTCAATGACGCCCTCAATATCGGTGACGGCTGCGTCATCGGCGAGGGACTCATCGTTGAGATAGAAGCGCACCCGGGTGATGCAGTGGATGGCGGAGCGGATATTGTCCGGCCCGCCGACGCCAGCGATGATGTCGTGAGCGGTCGCGTCGAAACCGGTCAGACCACCGGCGGCTGCGGGAGGCGCGGCGCCGTCGGCGGTGGGGGCTGCGGCCTTGTCAGCGGTGGGGGCCGATGCGAAGGTGGCGGTGGCCACCTGGGCGCCGACGGTGGCGGTGCCGGTGGTCACGTCGCAGGTGGCCAGGGTCGCGGCGGAGTTGGTGATGGCGACAATGGTGGTCGTGTCCTTGCCGGCTGCGGTGATGGCCGCGAGGTCCATGACGCCCAGGGGATCACCGGCGTTGACGCTCTGGCCGACGGCGGTGGTCAGGCGGAACGGCTTGCCTTCAAGCTCGACGGTGTCCACTCCCAGGTGCAGGAGGACCTCCAGGCCATCGGGGGTATTGATGCCGACGGCGTGGCCGGTCTCGGCCACCATGCTGACGACGCCGGATACCGGAGCGACGACGTCGCCGGCGGTGGGGACGACGCCGAAGCCCTCGCCCAGTGCCCCGGAGGAAAACACGGGGTCGGGGACGGCAGCGAGGGCAACGACCTCCCCGGCGACGGGGGCGACGAGCACCGTGACTGGTGCGGTGGACATGGAGTGCTCCTCTCAGTTCCGGGTCGGAGTGCGGACAATGACGGCCAGCGCCTCGTAGGGTGACAGGGTCATGACCGAGGTGAGCGGACGTTCGGGATAGTTCCCGATGAGTACTTCCCCGGCGAGGAACTCGGGGGGAATCTCAACCGTGGTCGCATAGCCACGGAAGCTGGTCAGGACGAGCAGCCGCGTTGCGGCGGTGTCCGCCGGAACGGGGGCGCCTGGGGCGTCGTGCTCGCCCCCGGGGGCGAGCGTACGGATGTAGGCGAAGACGTCGGGGCTGTCCAGCGCCCAGGGCGCGTAGTCGCCGTCGGCGATAACCGGCTCGGTTTTGCGTAGTTTCACCAGACGCCGGTAGTAGGGCAGGATCCTGCCCTCCGCCTCCTCGGCAGCAACGTTGATGACGGCCTGGTTGGTGGGACGCAGCCAGGGGGTGCCGGATGTGAAGCCGGCGCCCGGGGTGGCGTCCCATTGCATGGGGGTGCGGGCGTTGTCTCGCGCCTTGGCATGGACGATGGCGAAGGCCTCCGCCTCGCTGCGCCCGGCCGCTATCAGCTCGGCATAGGCGCCCAGGGCCTCGATGTCCACGTAGTCCTCGATGCGGGTGTAGGCGGGGTCGGTCATGCCCAACTCCTCGCCCATGTAGATGTAGGGGGTGCCGCGCAACAGATGAATAGCGGTGGCCAGCATGGTGGCGGACTCGTAGTGGTAGTGAACCGGGTCGCCAAAACGGTTGAGAGCGCGTGGCTGGTCATGGTTGTTCCAGAACAAGGCGTTCCAGCCGCCTCCGGCCTGGAGTCCGAGCGCCCAGTCGTTCAGCAGTCGTTTGAGCTCGACGATGTCTGGGGCGGCGCGGGTCCACTTACGGCCTTGGGCGTAGTCGACCTTGAGATGGTGGAAGTTGAAGACCATGGACAGTTCACGCCGCGCGGGCGCGGTGTAGTCGACGCAGGCGGCGATGCTCGTGGAGGACATCTCCCCGACCGTGACGGAATCCGAGTCCCGGCCAAAGCTGGCCAGACGCAGTTCTCGCAGATAGTCGTGTACCAGCGGCCCGTCGGTGTACATGAGCCGGTCATCCGTACCGGCGGGGGCGTCTTCCAGGGGCTCGGTCTTGCCGATGAGGTTGATGACGTCAAATCGAAAGGCCCGCACCCCGTGGGAGCGCCAGAAGTTAATAACCTCGGCGGCACGGGCACGGACCTCGGGATTGTGCCAATCGAGATCAGCCTGTCCCGGATCGAACAGGTGGAGGTAATACTCGCCTCCCCGGGGGCGGCCGACGTCGTCGAGCGGCCCGAAGGGGGCCCAAGCCGGACCGCCGAATTTGGATCCCCAATTCGTGGGCAGGGAACCGTCGTCGCGGGCGGGACGAATGTAGAAGAAGTCGCGGTAGCGCTGCTCACCGGCCAGGGCGCGGCGGAACCACTCGTGTTCAGTGGACACGTGGTTGAGGACCATGTCGAGCATGGGACTGATGCCGTGAGCCGCCAGCGCGGCAACGAGCTCATCGAAATCACCCATGGTGCCCATGGCAGGATCGACCGCGCAATAGTCGGCGACATCGTAGCCATTGTCCCTGCCCGGTGAGGGGTAAAAGGGGTTGAGCCAGACGTAGTCGACGCCCAGGAACGCGATATACGGCACCTTCTCGATAATGCCGCGTAAATCGCCGACGCCGTCGCCCGTGGTGTCGCGGAACGACTTCGGATAAACCTGATAGACGACGGCGTCGTGGAAACTCATGAGGCGTCCCTTGCCTGATCACGCTGTCGCATCGCCGCGACAACTTTCACATACAAGTACACACCTATGACGTGTTCGTGGCAACCCCCTACGGCAGCGGCAACGTTCGCGCCTCCAGACAGTTGGCGTTCAAAGCGGCGAGATGCCGCAGATGTGAAGCCTCAGGCCGAGGTGCTCTCGTTCTGCAGCACGCCCGTGCTGTCCTCGTCTTCGGAGGTCGTGCCGCCGCCCGAGTCGTCGCTTGAGCCGTCATCGGGGGTGGTGCGCCCGCCGCCACCAGAGCCGTCGGGCATCTGGCCGCCGGGCATCTGACCCGGACCGCCGTCGGGCATCTGGCCGCCTCCGCCGGGGCCGCCCTGGCCGGGATCGAAATCGCCCTGCTCCACCACCGCCGGGGTATCGGGGCTGAGCACCTCATGGGCGGCCCAGCCCGCGCCGAATGACGCCGCGACGATGGCGATACCGCCAACGACGGCCACCCAGGTGCGGCGGTACCAGGGGCGCTTCTTCATTCGCGCTGTGCCGGCGGCGGGCACAGCCGCAGCTGCGTCCTGTCCGGGAGCCTGCGCCGGCGGCAATGTCGTGGTCGCAGCCGCATCGACGTGCGGCGCCCCGGCCCCCTCCCCGGCAGGTGCCGCGGTGTCCGCCGTATATTGCTCGGTCGCGGCAGTTTGCTCGGTCGCGGTGGTGTCCTCGACGGGGATAGGGGTGGTCTCCTCGTGGCTGTCAGGCCTGGGCTCGGTCATCTGAGTCCTTCCGGTACGTGGTCTAAGTCAACCCCGGTCAATCGGGGCGAGGACGACGCTAAGAACCGAGCCTGAACCTCCCAGGAACCGGGGCTGTGCCAGAGCTGTGCATCCGGCCC
>NZ_JAWDJJ010000217.1:0-2756 GCF_032465695.1 Actinomyces sp. MRS3W | reverse complement strand
GGGTCAGCGCAGTCGGCGGGTGACCCACTCGGTGGCAAGACGCGCGATCTCCTCCTGGGCGGCGTCGCCGTCCTCGGCCTGGACCTGGTGCAGGCTGGAGCCCTCGGGCAGGAGCGGGAAGGCCTCAGCGGCCGCCGCGGCGGTGTCCGGGAACTCGTCGGTGAGCGCGCCGTGCAGCATGAGGATCGGCCACGGCAGATCGGCCATGGTCTTGTCCGGTGACTGCAGGGAGACGTCGGCCAGAGTCTCCTTGCTCAGCACGTCCCATTTGCGCGGGTTGGGGTTGTCATCCGGTAGGCGGGTGAGCCCGTGCCGGTCGAGCTCGTCGAGCTGCTCGGGGGAGAAGACGTTCTCCCACAGGATCGACTGCGGCCCGACGACGGCGCCCGCGAGCACCGCGGTGCGTACCTGCGCGGGGCGCGCGAGCAACGCGGCCGTCGCGCCGAACCCGTTGGCGTGAATGGCCTGGCGCACGTAACCGCGCTTGGCGAGCCAGGCGGACACCGCTTGGAGATCCTCGACCTCGCCGGCCAGCGTGATGACGTCGTCGTCGGACTCTCCCAGGCCGGAGAAGTCGAACTGGAGCGTGGCCAGGCCGGCGGCCCGGTAGCGTTCTGCCAGCTCGTCGAGCCGGTCGGACAGACCATGCCGATCGGTGAGGAAGTTGTGAGCGAAGATCACCACGCCTTCATCACGCGGTGGGGCGGTGTAACCGTCGCGTATTGCGTCGTCATCGAAAGCGTTGGGGTCGAAGGGGGCGGCGCCGTCGGGCAGGCACATGGTCGCGGCTAGACTGATGCCGCGAACAGTGTCGATGCGTACCTCCGCCATGGCTTCAAACCTAGGTCACTGGCCCACGCAAGTCACGGTCTCCGGGCCGCTGACCTGGGCGATTGCGCTGGCAGCGTGATGGGCGCGTCGGTGACCGGTCGCGGGCTTGGGGACTGTGATGACCTCATCACCTCAGCCCCCAAGCTGCCGCGTCATCAGCGCGGGTGTTCATTGACGGCGCAGCGTCGAACTGGTTGAGCCCAACCCCCGCGCTCTTGGCACGGGCGGTGTGCGGCGGCGGACGCCGTCGGCGTCACGGTCAGTAGGAGGACTCTTCCTCGGCGTCTTCGGCCTCAGCGTCTTGTGCGGCAGCGTCGTCGTTCTGCGCAGTCTCCGACTTGAGCGCCTCGAAGGCGGCGTCGACGTCGCTACCACCGATCTGCGCGGGGGAGGACGCGCCCGGAAGCGCGGTGTTTCCGCCGGCCTTGAGCGCGGCCAGTCGCGCCTCGGCCTCGAGCTGGTCCCCGGAGGCCTCGAGCTCGGCGAACTGCGCCTCCAAGGATGCGCCCGCGATCTCCATCTGGCCGGCCGCCTGCGCCTCGACGCGGCGAACCTGGTCCTCGTAGCGGGAGAGCTCGGAGGTCGGGTCCATGATGTTGATCGAGCGAATCGCGCCCTGAACCTTGACCTGAGCCTCGGCGGTCTTCTGCCGGGCGATGAGCTGGTCACGCTTGGACTGCAGTTCGCCCAGCTTGGCCTCCATCTGCTGCAGGCCCGTCTTGAGCTGGTCAACAACCTGCTGCTGGGAGGCGATCATCGGCTCGGCCTGCTTGGCTTCGTTCTCCGCAGTGATCTGCTTGGTCAGCGCGATCTTTGCCAGGGAGTCCCACTTGTCGGCGCCGGAAGCGTCGCCGCCGGCCCGCAGCTCGTCGGCCTTGCGCGAGGCGGCCAGCGCCTTGTTGCCCCAATCCTTGGCCTCGGCCACGTCCGCATCGTGGTCCTTCTCCGCCAGGCGCAGGTTGCCGACCGTCTGGGCGACGGCGTCGCGCGCTTCGGCGATCGAGGCCTTGTAGTCGCGCACCAGCTGGTCGAGCATCTTCTCCGGGTCCTCAGCGCGGTCGATGAGGGCGTTGATGTTGGCGCGGGTGAGCTGGGCGATGCGGCCCAGGATCGACTGCTTCTCAGCCATGTGTTTCCCTTCGTTGGGCTCGTTCCGCCAGTAGCGGGGGCGAGCGGTTCGGTGTGTCTCTATGCGTATGTATGCGGTGTGTGAGCGGTGTGCCTGCGCACGGCGCTCGTGGAAGCGGCCGGACCGGCCGGCGCTGTTACCGGGCCATACTTCCAGGAAACGTGGCCGTGCTGGCGCAAAACGACCGGTTTCGCCGATGACGATTCACAAGCCCTCCCAGTCCCCCTCGCCGAAACCGGCACAAGTGACGTGCCGGGGATCGTCGGTGCCATGGTGGGATGGACCGCCTATCACCGGGTGGACCGCCTATCACCGGATGGACCGTCTGAGAACACGTCTGGGGCAGTCCATCCGCGCGATGGTGGTCCAACCGCGCAAACGTGGTCCAACCGGGCGATGGCAGTCCAACTGGAGAACGTCCGCAGCGCTCCGGGGAAGATCACAGCCGTGCCCGCCACACCATCAGGCCTCACATCGGCAATATCTCCCTCGCCGTAGGTAAGAGTCGGCCCTTTCAAGACCAGCACACACCGACCGGTCTCGCTACGTCATTAGTGCCGGTTTCGGCACGTTACTAGTGCCGGTTTCGGTGAGGGGGAGGCGGAGTGGCGCGGGGCGGAGTGGTGCGGGGCGGTGCCGCACGCTTTGCTCGCCAACCTTGGCAGCAAGACGCTTAGAAACGACCGCCTCCGCCGCCGAAACCGCCACCGCGGCCGCCGCCGAAGCTTCCGCCTCCGCCACCGAAGCCTCCGCCCCTGGGGCCACCGAAGCCGCCCCCGAAGCCTCCGCCGCGGGG
>NZ_JAWDJJ010000216.1:0-9948 GCF_032465695.1 Actinomyces sp. MRS3W | reverse complement strand
ACGGTGGGAGGAGCGGCGCTGGGAGCGGCAACGTGGCCTGCCCCGTCGTCTCCCCCGCTGCCGTTGCTGCGGCAGGCCAGGTTCTGGCTGCCTTGCAGGATGCGCAGCGTCATGCCGGTGAGCGCATCGGCCCGCAGCTGTGCCAACGTACGTGAGTCTCCGGCCGCGCGCGCGGAGGCGGCAATGGCGTCCAGGGTGGCGTCCACCAAGAACGCATCCAGGCTGGGCAGGAGCAACCGCATCTCATGGATCCCCTCGCCCGCCTGGCGCGGGCGGGTGACCCGCCGTCGGGACACGTTGCGCTGCCGTCTGGTAGCGGCGCCGTCGGGATCCAGGGCGGCCAGGGCTCGGTCGATATCCCGGGCCAGCTGCGCGCCGGTGCGGTGGGCCGCCCGGCCCAGCACCTGTTCCTGCACCGCCACGGCCGTATCGGCGTCGAGATCTTGTAGACGGCCGACAATGAGGGCGGTCTTGCTGCTATCCAACAAACCCGCACGATGTAGGGTTTCGGTGGCGGCGAAGTGGGGCTGCACCAGCGCCTGTCCGCGATCCAGGATGCGTCCTGCGCTTATGCGGGTGATGCCTAGGCGGCAAGCGATCTCCCCGCCGGTGGTGAAGCGATTCTCCGCGGCGGTGACTACCCGTTCCGGTCTGCCGTCCGGCCCCCAGGGCGCCGCTCCGGCGTTCATCTCCGGGCTGCGCGCCAAGCAGGCCGCCGCTACGCTCTCGGTCCAGGAAGCCCACGCGACCAGTCGATGGCAGGCGCTCACCAGCTCGCTCAGGGTCGCGGCCCCAAGCGCTGCCAGGGCGTCGATGCCCGTGCCCACACCCCAGTCCACCCCTACGGTCCCGGCCGCCTGGGCCAGTTCCCGCTCCATCGGAGCGCCGATAGCGGCAGCCAGAGCCTCCACGTCAGCAACCCCCAGCGCCGCGGCCTCGTCCGCCCCGGCCTCGGACATACCGTCATGACCGGGGCGGGCAGGCACCAGCAGCTCGGCCAGCAGGTCCTCAATCAGGCCGGCCAGCCCCGCGCCCGCCGGCATGCCCGCCAGGCGCTCTAGGACGTCCTTGCCCGACCCGGCCTCATCCACCGCGGAGGTAACCGAAAGGCGAGCGGGCGCGCTGGCCGGACCCGCCGCGGAAACCCCGACGGGTCGGCTCCCAGCACCCCTACCTTCGAACATATGTACACAGTATCGCAGGGGTCTGACACGAATACACGTGCCTTAAGCGGCTGCCTCGGCGGGGCCGCCAGGCCACATCAACATCCGCTGCCGGGCGCCGCGTCAGGCTCAGGCCGCGGCAACCGCTCCGACGGCGAGCACCGCCAGAATCCATGAGGTCAACGAACCGATGAGGAACTCTTCCGCCTTACGGCCATCTTCGTCCTTGCTGATCTCGGGGAAGCGGATAACCCCCTTGGCGGCAATGACCGCCGCGACCGCGGCATGTGCGCCGGCCGCAGCGAGCAGAAGGATGAGGATGCGTTCAAGCGGTCCAATCCAGCGCCCTCCCCGCAGCATCGGGACCAGGGCGGTTGCCGTCGCGCCCTGGTCGCTCCCGGCGCCGCGGGCCAGGGTGAGCACAGCCGAGACCACCGCATTGGCTGGCGCCCCGAGCAGAATGGCGGCGCCAACGGCGGCGCACGCCGTTGCCGGTCGCGTGCCGACCGGGTCGGCCAGCACAAGGCAGACGCCGCACCCGGCAGTAAGCACGATGAGCGGACCGGCGTCCGCCCAACCACCGCCCGGCGCCAAGGCGCTCCAGGCGGTCCACAGGATGGGGACGGCACAGGCTGCGGCAACGGCAGCTCCCGACAGCCGCAGCGGACCGAGCCCGAGGAGCACCCCGACGGCGACGATCGCTACGGTTCCCACAACAACCCCCGCGCCCTGCCACCCGGGACGCCTCTCGCCGCCAAGTTTGCGAACCAGGAACGGCAAGATGCTGGCAAGACCAGCGAGGAGCAGCACGAGCGCCATCATGGTTCCTCTTCGCGTATAGGCAGATCGAGGCCGCTCTCCTCGAGGAGGGCCTGCGCCTCGAGGAGAGCGGCCGCCGGCCCACGGGAGAATTCGGAAACCGCCTGCTGGCTGACCTTCTCCGCACGAGCCACCTCCACCTGGGTGGCCCCGGCAAGCAGGGCGGCGGCCATGCGCCGCTGCCGCGGGCCCAGGCGGAAGATGGCCTGATCACGCAGGAGCAGTAGCGCGTTGACAAGCGCCTCCGCTTCACTTCCGGAGTCCGCCGCACGCATCCAGGTGCGGCAGAAGCCCCGTCCTGCGTCCTGCAGGGCGTGTGCCCGCTCAATGGCCTCGCGGGCCGCCCACCAGGCGCTACCATCCTGAATGCCGGCACTGGTGGCGCCGTCCACGGAAAGCGCCTCGACCCGCCCGGCACCGATGCCAAATCTCAGGGAGAGCTCCTCCGGCAGGAGCAGGTGAGTACGCAAAGTGAGAGTAAGTGCGCCAGCGAGCGAGGTGGAAACGGCTTGGAACTCATCGCCGACGGTGGCAACGGGATCCTGGAGCAACGCTAGTCCCGCGGCCGCCCGCCCGAGGATGTCAACGAAGGTGGCCTGCGCGCCGCGGCGGTCGGCTAGGCGCCGAGAACCGACGATATCGGCAATGACGGCATAGGACACATCCACAGCTTCACGATAATGCTTGTATCCCCCTCATTACAAGGAGTTTCCCGGAGAAGTGTGTGTCCAGCCGACTCGGGCCACCCCTACTCCCTCGGCAGCACACCCCCGGCCTCGAGATAGCACTTGCCGCACAAGGACTCATACGTGACGTCCACGCCGTCGATCGCCACCTGGTCGCCGTCGAAGACGAAGGTGTCCCCCACCTTGCGGGCGTTGAAGATGGCCTTGCGCCCGCAGCGGCAGATCGTTTTGAGCTCTTCCAGGGAGTGGGCGATCTCCAGCAGGCGCCGCGATCCGGGAAAGCTGAGCGTACGGAAGTCGGTGCGAATGCCGAAGGCGAGCACGGGCACGTCGTCGATGAGGACGATCTCCATGAGCTGATCGACCTGCGCCGGGGTGAGGAACTGCGCCTCGTCCACGAGCACACAGTCGACAGCCTCCCGCGGACCGGTCTGCGGATCTGTGGCGCGCGCCCCCAGCGCGGCCTGTCGCACGAGGGCACGAACATCGTCCGCAGCCGTGACGAGAAGGTCAACACGACGGGTCATGCCCAGGCGGGAGACGACGGTGTCATCCCCCTTGGTGTCGACAGCGGCCTTGATGAGCAGGACCCGCTGTCCGCGCTCCTCGTAGTTATAGGCGGTTTGCAGCAGTCCCGTGGTCTTGCCCGAGTTCATGGCGCCGTAACGGAAGTAGAGCTTGGCCATGCCTGTTGTGGTTCCTCTCCTGGAGCGGGCGGCGCTTATCCTGCACCCGCATGCGGCACAGGCTACGCCCAGGACGGCTCTCTAGACTTTCATCCCATGCAGCACGCTTTGTCCGTTCCGCAGTCCGTCCCACTGCGGGACCTCCGGCCACGCTTCGTCCTTGCGGCGACGGCGGCGATCGTCGTCTTCGCATGGCTGGCGGTGGCGACGAAGCTCGGACTCTTCCCGGCCATCCACGATTCTACGGTCACCCTCTGGGCGGTGAATCTGCGCCACGAGCTTCTCACCGCGGCGGCCTGGCCGATCACGCACCTGGGCGGGACGCTCAGCCTCACACTGCTGACGATCGCGGTGTGCGCATGGTTCCTCTGGCGCAAACGGTGGCGCCGCGCGGTGGTGCTGGCCGGGGCGATGGCCGGATCGGCGCTGCTCACGGTCCTGCTGAAGATCAGCTTCGCCCGCTCGCGGCCGTCGTCGGTGCTGCTGCTGGGAAGCCCCGCCTCCTCATGGTCTTTTCCGTCCGGGCACTCCTTCAATACCGGGGTTTTCGTCGGTGTTCTGGCGGGCTTCGTCCTGTTCTCCGCAACACCGCCCGCCCGTAAGGCACTTGCCGTCGTCATAGCGTGCACGGCTGCCGTCGCCGTCGGCCTGACCCGCGTGTACCTGGCCTACCACTGGTTCACCGACGTGCTGGCCGGCTGGAGCATAGCGCTGGCGTGGCTGTGCCTCGTCGCCGTGGTGGTGCTGACCGTGTGGGGACGTTCCCGCGCCCTCCCCGCTCAACCTTCGCGGGCCCTGGCGGCTCAGGAGTAGAGGCCGTCGAGCCACCACCTACCGGCGCGAGCCAGCAGCAGGGGCGGCCCGGTGTCGGTGACGATTTGCAGGTAGGCGCGCCGCGATGCACCTCCGGGACGCCACCAGTGCTCATCGACGGGCCAGGGACCCGCCCAGAATCTCACCCGCCGCCGTCCACGCCACTCCCCCAGGTCCTCGCCCCATCCTGATGCGGGGGCGGCAGCGGGAGCAGCCGCCAACTCGACGCTGACCGGGATAGCGGCCAGCTGTCCCTGACGGTCGACGACGACGTCGTGTCCGTCCGCGTCCAGGAGCAGGGCCGGCAGCGGCTGCGGAGGGACGAGGGCGGGCGACGGTGCGGGCAGCGCCCCGGCCCAGGGGGCGGCGTCATCCGTCCCCCCAGGGGGTGCGCCGTCGGAGTTCTCCCCCCAGCCAACGAGGGTCACGCGGGAGCGCGGGTCCCGTCCGGGACGCGGCACCGGCACCCGGACACCGCCAACGCCGAGAAGGGACTCGAGCCGCTCGGCAGCGCGCCGTGCCCGGCGTCCGGCCTGGTCACCGGGCGAGCTCCACAGCCCGGCCTGGGCGGTGCCCGCGGGGATGAGTTCAAGGGCGGTCAGGCGCAGACGTGTCAGGGGTGCGGCGGGAGGACGGCCGGAGCGGCCGGCCAGCCACCCCTCCAGTTGCCAGCGCACACGGTCGGTGAGGTCGGCCGGCGAGGGCATGGTCCCGAGCAGCCAGGAGCGGGCCAGTTCCTCCCCGTTCTCGCACCGAGCCTCCACCCGAAGACGTCCGGCCGACATCCCTTGGGAGACGAGGCGCCGGGACAGGTCCTCGGCCAGGGAGCGGGCGGCCCAGGCAGCGGCGTCGGCTCGGTCTATGGGAGGGTCGAGGAGGGCCGTGGCCGCGACGTCGGCAGCGGGACGGGCCGAGCGCGGTGGGGACTGCCAGTCTCCGGAGGCGAGGCGGTGCAGCTGCTCCCCCGCGGGGCCGAAGCGCGCGGTGACGTCGCGCCGGGGCAGGGCGGCCAGATCGCCGAGGCGGTGCAGGCCGAGCCGTTCGAAGTCCTCCAGGAGGGGGCGGGCTTGCCGCTGGCCCCGCTGCGTGGCCAGCGCATGCTGGAGGGAGGCCAGTGGCCAGGGGGCGAGGAAAGCGGGAGTGGCGCCGGGCGGGACGATGACGCCCCGGCGCGCGGCGAGGATGGCACCGAGGAGGGAGTCGGCGATGCCGACCTGGCATTCAACGCCCGGGCCGACGGCGACGGCCTCGACAAGTGCGGCGGCGAGGGTTTCCTCGTCCCCCGCCCACCGGGCCGGGCCACGGGCGGGTGACAGGGCCAGTCCGGGCCGGGCGACAATCGGGTCGGCGAGCACCTCGGAGAGCGCCTCCATGACGGTTTCGAAGGCCCGCGCCTCGCGGTCGGGTTGCGGCGGTAGGACGATCAGTTCGGGACACAGCGATCGGGCGACGCGCAGCCGCATGCCGCGGGCGATACCGGTGGCGCGCGCCGGCGCCGAGGCCGCGATGACGCCCCGCCCGCCCACAACCGCGACGGGATCCAGAGCGGGATTCGGCACTTCGGGGAGGCGGCCTGCCTCCAGCGTGAGGGCTGCGACGGGCCAGTCGGGCGTCCAGACAGCCACGAGTCGCGGCGTGGAAGGGGTCATGGCTGCGTCCCCCGTTGTCCGTCGTCCGCCGCCCCGACCAGCACCAGCTGCGACCGCGGCGCGCGGGCGTGCGACTCCGGTGCTTCGGGCGCCGGGCCGGGGATGAGGCGGGCTCCGGCGGCGTCGAGGACGAGGCGCACCCGGCCGGGGCGGTAGGGGGTGTGCAGATCCCAGGCGAGGTGCCGCACATGCCCTCCGGGCATCTCCTGTGGTGCCGGCTCCTCCCGAATGCGACCTCGCAGCGGGACCACGACCCCTCCCGCCGTCTCTACCGGAGTAGGCGGCGCGCCCGCCGACGCCAGAGTCGAGGGCAGCGCGGTGCCGACAACAGCCGGCACCGCATTCAGCGGGCGCGCACTCTCCCAGGGAAAGGGGGTGAGCACGAGGCGGCCGCGTTCCCGGGCCCGGGCGAGGAGGGCACGACGATCCCCGGGATGCAGGCGGGAGGCGGCCGTGGTGGAGACGAGGAGGACACCGACTCCATCCAGAAGCGCAGCGGTTGCCGTCGCAAGTGGGGAGGCGGCCAGGCCCTCGCTGGAAACGGCGAGGACTCGGGAGAGATCCAGGCCGGCCTCGGCGGCGGCGCTCCACCCCAGTCCTTCGCAGCCGACGACGCCGCACCAGTCCTCGCGCCCCTGACGGACAGCAGCCAGAGCGAGGAGGGCGCTGACCGAGCCGGTCAGGGTCACCACCCCGGCAACCTGGGTGATCACCGACAGGAGCGGGGTGGGCGCGGGTGCCGACTCTGAGACCTGTGCCGGTGGTGCAGCCGCGAGCGCGGCGGCACCGGAGATGAGCATTCCGCGTGGAGCGCTCGCCTGCGCGTCGAGGGTGCGAGCGACTTCGTGGGCGGCCCGCCCGCGCAGGCCCGCATGTTCTTCGGCGCGGATGAGGGCGGCGCGGGCGGCGGTGAGGCGGTCTGCGCTCCCCGCACTTCCGGAGATCCGGACGCTCCGGGGGCTTCGGCCCATGGCTCCTCCTCTCAATTGGGACATCTATCGAACACCTGTTCGATCGTCTCTTGCAAGGGTAGCGCCGGCCTCGGACAGGTATTGCGTCACAGACCGCGTCTACAGTGGTGGCTGCCGACGCTCCTGCCGGCCCGGTCAACCCGCTCGACCCCGAGGAGGTCCATTCATGACCGCAGACCTGCGGCGCATTCGTCCGCCTTTCCCCTACGACTCGCTTCCAGCCGTCCCCTCCTTCACCCTGGCCTCCGACGACCTCGCGGACGGCGAGCGCATGCCCGACCGCTTCACCGCGGTGCACGAGAACATCTCCCCCGAGCTGCACTGGTCGGGCTTCCCGGAGGCCACCCGCTCCTTCGTCGTCTCCTGCTTCGATCCCGACGCACCCTCCCCGGCCGGATGGTGGCACTGGACGGTGCAGGATCTCGATGTCTCGGTCACCCGCCTGCCCCAGGGTGTGGGGGAATCCGATCTCCGCCTGGACGGTGCCGCCTTCCACGCGATCAACGACTCGGGCACACACGCCTGGTCCGGCCCCTATCCGCCGGCGGGCGACGGCGATCACCGCTACATCTTCGCCGTGCACGCCCTCGACGTGGACACCCTCGACCTGGACGACGACGCCTCCCCGACGGTGGTGGCCGCCCAGTGCTCCTTCCACGCCATTGCCCGGGCCCTCCTGACCGTCACCTACTCCCAGCCGGGTGAGCCCGGCGCCGCCCCCTTCATCCGGGAAGCGGAGTGAGGCGGGCGTGGCCTCAGCAACTCCCGCCGCGGCCAGCACCAGCGAAGCGGCCGTCGCACAGGCCCCTCACCGCCCCCTTGCGCTCGTCACCGGGGCGACCTCCGGCGTGGGGCTGGCCGTGTGCCTCGACCTGGCCCGCGACCACGACCTCATCCTCATCGCCCGCAGCGCCGAGAATCTTGATGCACTCGCCACCGCGCTGACGGCCGAGGCCGGTGCGCGGGTGCGGAGTGTGCCGCTGGACCTGACCGATGACAACGCCGTGTCCGCCGCCGTTGCCCGGCTGGACCTGGACGGGCTCGACGTCATCGTGCACTCGGCCGGGGTCGAATCCGCCGGGGCCCTGGAGGATCTACCTCCCGAGCAGTGGCGGCGGGTTCTCGATCTCAATGTCGTCGCCCCGGCTCATCTCACGCGCCTTCTACTGGCGCCGTTGCGGCGGGCGCAGGGCCTGGTTGTGCTCATCAACTCCGGCGGCGGTATGCGCGTGTGGCCCGGACAGACGGTGTATTGCGCCTCCAAGCATGCGCTGCGGGCCTTCGCAGACGGCCTGCGCGAGGAGGAGCGCGGCCGCGTCCGCGTCACCACGATTTACCCCGGGCGGGTGGACACCCCCATGCAGCGCCGCCTGCATGGCAAGAACGCCTCAATGGTGGAGGGGGCCGCCGACGGCGGGGCGGGCCGCCCCTACCGCGCCGCGGACCACATGACTGCGGAGTCGGTAGCCGCTTCGGTCAGGCTGGCGGTTGATATGCCGCTGGACGCCGTCGTCGAGGATCTGTCGGTCCGGCCCGGCCAGATGCTCTGAGCACGCGTGGGCGCGCACCCACGCGTCAGGCGGCCCCTGGGAAGCCGAGGCTCCGCCAGGCCTCATACAGGCCGACGGCGGCAGAGTTGGCGAGGTTGAGCGAGCGACTGCCGGGAAGCATAGGGATACGCACCCGCCCGGTGACGCGCGGGTGACTCATCACTGCCTCGGGCAGGCCGGTGGGTTCGGGACCGAAGAGCAGGGCGTCGTCGTCGCGCCAGGCAATGTCGGTGTACCGGGTGGTGGTCGACGCGGTGAAGGCGAAGATGCGCCCGGGCACCTGCTCCAGGCACTCCTCCCAGGTGGCGTGCACGCGTGTGCGGGCCAGGTCGTGGTAGTCGAGCCCGGCCCGGCGCAGCTTGGCATCGTCCATGTCGAACAGGGGGTCGACCAGGTGGAGCGTTGCCCCGGTGTTGGCGCTCAGCCGGATGGCGGCACCGGAGTTCCCCGGAATACGAGGCTCGAAGAAGATGACATGCAGCACGCAGGACATCCTGCCACGGCGGCCGCAGCTTCGCCGAGCTGTCCCCGGGACAGCCTCATCCCAACGAGTCCAAGACGATATTGAGGCCCTCGGCCATGGTCGGGTGGGAGATGGGGGCGTCGCGCAGCTGCTGCCAGCGCATGCCGGCGAGCATGGCCACCTGGACGGCGGTGATGACCTCGCCCGCGTCCTCACCGACGATTGCGGCACCGAGGATCTCATCGGTGTCGGCGTCGATCATCACCTTGTAGAACCCGGCGGTGGCGCCGAGGGTCTTGGCGCGGGGAACCGCGGCGGTCGGGGTCTTGGCCACACGCACGTTGCGCCCGGCTGCCCGTGCTTGAGCCTCGGTGAGGCCAACGTGCCCGAGCTCCGGGGTGGTGAACACGGTCCAGGGGATGACCCGGCCCGCGGTGGTGGCCTCGCGGCCGTCCAGCAGATCGCGCAGCACCCGGAAGTCATTCCAGGAGGCGTGGGTGAACATGGGTGTGCCGGCGACGTCCCCCGCGGCATACACGCCCTCGGCGGTGGTGCGCAGGTGGTCGTCGACACGCACGAAGCCCTTCTCGGTCAGTTCTACGCCGGCCGCTTCCAGTCCCAGACCGGCGGTGACGGGGGCGCGTCCCAGGGCGAGCAGCAGGTGGGAGCCGGTGGCCTCGCGACCATCCTCGGTGTGCGCCACCACCGGCCCTAAGCGGGCGGCGGTGCGCACCGCGGTCACGCGGGCGCCGGTGAGGATCTCGACGCCGAGGGCCTCAAGTCCGGCGGCGACCTCGGCGGCGACGTCGGCGTCCTCCCGGTTGAGCACATGCGTCCCGGAGTGCAGCAGGGTGACGGGTACCCCGAGCATGCCCATGAGCGAGGCCATCTCCACGCCGATGACCCCGCCGCCGAGAATGAGGAGGTGGCCGGGCAGCTCGGGCAGGGTGAGCAGGTCCTCGCTCGTCCAGTAGGGGGCGTCGGCCAGCCCCGGAATGTTGGGGATGGCCGGGGTGGTGCCGGTGTTGATGACGACGCGTCGTCCACGCACCCGGCGCACGGCGCCGTCGGCGGCGGTGATCTCAACGGTGCGCGGGGCGATGAAGCGGGCGGTGCCGCGTACGAAGTCCATGCCGGAGTCGGCGAAC
>NZ_JAWDJJ010000215.1:0-16100 GCF_032465695.1 Actinomyces sp. MRS3W | reverse complement strand
CACCCCTGCCCCGCCGACGACGCACGCGGCAGCCGCGCCATCCGCATCCTCGCCGGCGTCTACTTCGCTGTGGTCGCCGTGGCCGTCCTGTGGCCATCGGGGGCGGACGTGTCCGCTTTCAAAGACGGAATTGGGCCCTGGTTCCTCACCCTGGAGGGCAAGGACATCGTGCTCAACCTGGTCATGCTGACGCCGCTCACCTTCCTGGCTTGCCTGGGATGGCCGCGCG
This sequence comes from Actinomyces sp. MRS3W, assembly GCF_032465695.1. Lineage (NCBI taxonomy): Bacteria > Bacillati > Actinomycetota > Actinomycetes > Actinomycetales > Actinomycetaceae > Actinomyces > Actinomyces sp. MRS3W. The sequence continues at coordinate 15,871 of NZ_JAWDJJ010000215.1, read as the reverse complement.
TGCCGTGGTGGGTATGGGCGCTGGCGGGTTGCGCCGTCGGACTGAGCGCCGAGCTGGCGCAGTGGCTCCTGCCCGTGCTCAACCGCCGTCCTTCACTTGCCAATGTCATCCAGAACGGTGTCGGCGCCTGGGTCGGGGCCGCGCTCGCCTACGCGCTGCAGGTGTGGCGCTGGCGGCACTCGGCCGCCACCACGACCCGCTAACGCGCTGACTTCGGGGCGCTCGCCCACACCGTCGACCGGGACTCCGTTCCGTGGTAGCCGGGGTGTGGTCCCGTGGCTGTGCCTTAGCGGTCAGTGCTGGGTTGCGGGTGGGTCTGGCGGTGTGGGGTGAGGTGCAGGCCCGTTGTGGCTGGCTGGTGGCGTCGTGTTACTGGAACCGGCACGACGAAGGCCCGGGTTGCTGGGCAACCCGGGCCTTCCCTGGTGCGCGGGGGGGGACTCGAACCCCCATGATCGCAAGATCACACGGACCTGAACCGTGCGCGTCTACCAATTCCGCCACTCGCGCAATGACGTGGTCCGATGCTAGCGGGTCACAGGCGCCGACGTCCAACCCGTATCGCCATCCACCACCGTGAAACGGCTCACCCACACAGCATCCCACCGCCCTCCCCAGGCACTCATCGGGCTCACTCGCCCGGTCACGATGCGATCGCAACACGGTTGTCGCGCCCGCCTTCACGTAGCGCGCGTCTCACCCGTTACGATGGGACATGGTCACGTCTGGATTCCTGCCCAGATGCTCCGGCCCTTCGGGCAGTCCCAGTATGGTGGCCGGATCAGGACGCGTGCCGGGCAACCGCCCGTCTCGCGGACGACAGCGGCTGCACTACGGTCGCTCCAAGCACACGGGGAGGTAGTCCATGGGTTTCCTGGACAAGTTCGAGAAAGGCGTCGGCAATGTCGCCAATCGTGCCATGTCCCGCTTCTCTGACGACGTCGAGCCCATAGAGATCGCCTCGAAGTTGCGCGAGACGATGGACAAGCGGGCCGCGTCCTTCGCCCGCGACCGCTCCGTGGTGCCCAACGTCTTCCGCATTCATCTCTCCCCCAGCGACATCGAGCGGCTCAACACCTGGGGCATGGACGAGATGGTCCGACAGATGGAGGAAGTGGCCACCTCTCACGCCGGGGAGCAGGGCTATTCCTTCGTTGGCCCGGTTGAGGTCTCCTTCCTCCCCGATGAGACCCTCACTCCGCCGAGCATCGAGATCGACTCCTCCACGCGCCGCGGGGCCGCCGCCCCGGCCGCCGCCGCCACCGCCTCCCCAACGCACCCCATCCTGGACATCGACGGGCAGCGCTATCTGCTCACCGGACCGGTCACCGTTATCGGCCGCGGCAGCGAGGCCGACATCATCGTGGACGACTCCGGCGTCTCCCGTCGGCATCTGGAGATCCGTCTGACCCAGGGGCATGCCATCGCCACCGACCTCGGCTCCACCAACGGCACCTTCGTCGAAGGCCACCGGGTCGACGCCGCAACCCTCCTGGACGGCAACACACTCACGATCGGACGCACCCGGATCATGTTCTGGGACGGCACACAGGGTGAGGCCAACGGGTGAGTGAGCTCGCATTCACCATTGCCCGACTGGGGTTCCTGGTCCTGCTGTGGGTGTTCGTGTTCTTCGTCGTACGCACCCTGCGTCGCGACGTCGCCGATGTTTCTGCCACCGCCCCGGCCCGACGGCGGGGCGGCCGCGACTCCGGCACTCCCACCGGACGCAACCGGGGTCCCACGCGCCTGGTCATCACCGAGGGTCCGCTGGCCGGCTCGATGGTGCCGCTGACGCCGACCTCGATCACCATCGGCCGCGACCAGAACTGCACCTTGGTGCTCAATGACTCCTACGCCTCCTCCCGGCACGCCCGAGTCTTCCCCAAGGACGGGGTGTGGTGGCTGGAGGACCTGTCCTCCACCAATGGGACCACGCTGGCGGGTCGACCCGTGTACGGTGCGGTGGAACTACCTGTCGGAGTGCCGGTCAAGATCGGCCAAACCACCTTGGAGCTGCGCCCATGACCATCTCCTTGCGCTACGCGGCCAGGAGTGACGTCGGGCTGGTTCGCTCCGGAAATCAGGACTCCGGCTACGCCGGCCCGCACCTCATGCTCCTGTGCGACGGGATGGGCGGTCCTGCCGGCGGTGACATCGCCTCCGCTGTCGCCGTCGAGCACCTGGCGCCGCTGGACGCCGACTCCCACCAGGCCGGTGAGCTGCTCGACCTCTTGCGCAATGCCGTCCAGGATGCCCACAGCGACCTGGCCTCCCTATCCAACGACAACCCCGACCTGGCGGGGCTGGGCACCACCTGCATTGCGGTCATGCGCAGCGGCAACAAGCTCGCCATGGTTCACGTCGGCGATTCTCGCGCCTATCTGCTGCGCGACGGGGAGCTGACCCAGGTCACCACCGACCACACCTTCGTCGAGTACCTGGTCGAGACCGGCAGGCTGACCCGCGACCAGGCACGCCGCCACCCGCAACGCTCCGTGCTGCTGCGCGTGCTCGGCGACGCCGAAGGCGAAGTCCAGCTGGACGAGTCCATTCGTGAGGCGGTGCCCGGGGACCGCTGGCTGCTGTGCTCCGACGGGCTCAGCGGACCCGTCTCCGCCGAGACCATCGCCGAGGTCCTCGCCACCGTGGACGATCCCGGCCAGGCCGGCGACCAGCTCATTGACCTTGCGCTGCGCGCCGGCGGCCCCGACAACATCACCGTGGTCGTGTTCGACGTCGTCGAGGACGCCCCCCAGCCGCAAACCGACACACAGATCGTCGGCTCGGCCGCCAACCGGCGTGCTCGCCTCGCGCAGGCGGCCACCGGGAAGCAATCCCCGCCCTCACCCACCTCACCCGAGTCGGCGGAGGCGACGACGCCGGCCGCTAAGGCCGCCGCCCTGGTCGCCGGCCTGGAGCCCGAACCGGATCCCGTCGAAACCGCCGAAGAAAAGGCCGTTGCTGCCCAGGCGCGCTCTCAACTGGCCAGCCGCCGCAAACACCGGCTGCGCTCGACCATCGCCTCACTCGTCCTGGTGCTGGCTCTCCTCGGCGCCGGCGTGCTCGGGTATGAGTGGACGCAGTCGCAGTACTACGTGACCACCCTCAACAACCAGATCGTCATCTACCAGGGCATCCCACAGGCCATCGGCCCGCTCTCCCTCAGCCATGTGGTGCAGACCTACACCGAGCCCACCGCCGATGAGCTCAATGCGCAAATCCTCGCCAAGCTGGAGCGCACGGTGCAGCAGCCGTCACTCAGTGCGGCACGTGCCTACGTGCGCACCACGGTGATGGACAACCTGGCACAGCCCCCCGAGGCCTCGGCGGAGCCCTCCCCGACGGCCACACCAACCGGAACGCCGACGGCGCAGGCCACCCAGACCCCGACGCCCTCCGCCACCGCTACGCGGCGAGGACCGGCGACATGACCCGTCCTGCGGCGATCCCGGCCACCTCTGCGCCGGCGTCCCGGCACACGGGCCGCTGGGCCGAGGCCGGCCTGCTTCTCGTCGCCCTGGTCATCGGCCTGGCGGCCTTCGTGCTCACAGCCATCAACCGCACGGGAAGCTCGCCGGCACGCGCCCTTCAGCTCGCCGTCGCGCTTGCGGCCGTATGCATCGTGGTTCACCTGTGGGTGCGCCGCACCGCCCCCTGGGCGGATCCGGTGCTGCTGCCGACGGCGGTGGCCCTCAACGGCATCGGCCTGGCCATGATTCACCGTCTGGACATGTCCTATGAGCGGGCCGGGCAGACCCACGACTACGGCCTCAAGCAGGCGGTATGGACGGGGCTGGGAGTGGTGCTGTTCTGCCTGGTGTTGCTGGTGCGCGACCACCGGCTCCTGCGCCGCTGGGATACCTGGGCCATGTGGTTGGGTCTGGGCTTCCTGGTGCTGCCGTTCGTACCCGGGCTGGGCACAGAGGTCAACGGCGCCCGCATTTGGATTCATGTGGGCCCCATGTCATTCCAGCCGGCGGAGTTGACCAAGGTGTTCCTGGCCATCTTCTTCGCCTCCTACCTGGTGTCCAACCGCGACAACCTCGCCCTGGCGGGCAGACGGGTGTTGGGGTTGAACCTGCCCCGCGCCCGCCACCTCGCCCCCCTGCTGGTGGTGTGGGGAGTAAGCATCGTCGTGCTCGTCCTCCAACGCGACTTGGGCTCCTCGGTCCTGCTGTTCGGCCTGTTCGTCGTCACCCTGTACGTGGCCACCGACCGCCCTGGCTGGCTGGTCATCGGTGCCCTGTTGTTCCTGCCGGCTGCCTGGTTCGCCGCCACCCACCTCAACCACGTCCAGCAGCGCATCACCGCCTGGCTGCACGCCATGGATCCCGCCGTCTACGAGATGCCCGGCGGCTCCTGGCAGTTGGTGACCGGCCTGTTCGGCATGGCCTACGGCGGCATGCTTGGTACCGGCTGGGGCGAGGGCTACCCGAACCTCACCACCTTCGCCAACTCTGACTTCATCGTCGCCTCTCTGGGCGAGGAGCTGGGGCTCACGGGCACCCTCGCCATCCTCATGCTCTACTTGATCCTGGTACAGCGCGGCCTGCGCACCGCGCTGGCGCTGCGTGACGGCTTCGGCAAGCTTTTGGCGGTAGCACTGTCGTTCACCATCGCCCTGCAGGTGTTCGTCGTCGTCGGCGGGGTGACTCGGCTGATTCCGCTCACGGGCCTGACCACCCCGTTCCTCGCCTACGGCGGCTCCTCCCTCATCGCCAACTGGATCATCCTGGCACTGTTGGTACGCCTGTCCGACGCCGCCCGCCGCCCAGCCGCAGCGGCACCGCGCATCATCGATACCGCCGAGCTGCCCACCTCACTGCGCAAGCGGGTACAGGACGCCCACACCGACGACGCCGCCCCGCCCACCTTCGCACCCGGCCCGCCAACACCCGAGGAGGACCGCGAATGAACCGGCAGATCCGGCAAGTCATTGTCCTCGTCGTGGTCATGGTGCTGGCGCTGGCGGCATCGCTCACGAGCGTGCAGGGCCTGGCCCGTCCGGCCCTGTGGGAGTCGTCCTCCTCCCAAGGCACGCTCATCACGGACTCGCGCAACTCGCGCATGGTCTACGCCCAGTTCGGCACCGAACGCGGTCAGATTCTGGCCGGTGACACCGTCCTCGCCGACTCGGTCGCCTCGGACGACGCCTACACCTACCAGCGCACCTATCCGGAGGGGCAGCTGTACGCCCCGCTCACCGGCTACTTCTCCACCGCCTTCTCCTCCATGACCGGTCTGGAACTCGCCGCCAACTCGGTGCTCAACGGCGAGGACCCCTCCCTGTTCTCCAGCCGCATCAAAGCCCTCATCACCGGTGAGAGCCAGCAGGGCGGCGCCATCAAGCTCACCATCGACCCGCAGGTGCAGCAGGCAGCCTGGGACGCACTGGGTGGCCGCCAGGGCAGCGTCGTCGCCTTGGACCCCTCCACCGGAGCGATCCTGGCCATGGTCTCCTCCCCCTCCTACGACCCCAACCAGATCGCCTCCCACGACTCCTCCACCGCCCAGGCCGCCTGGGATGCGCTGAATGCAGACGGCACCAAGCCGCTGGTCAATCGGGCCATTGGCGGTGACCTGTACGCGCCGGGCTCCACCTTCAAGATCCTCACCATGGCAGCGGCCCTGCGCACCGGTACGGCCAACACCGACACCGAGGTGGACGCACCCGACACCCTCACGCTGCCCGGCACCAGCCATTCGCTGTCGAACTACGCGGGCGAATCCTGCGGCAATGGCCGCGTCACCCTTGCCTACGCCTTCGCCGAGTCCTGCAACACTCCCTTCGCCCAACTCGCCATGGACGTGGGCGACACCGAGCTGGCCACCGAGGCCACCAACTGGGGCTTCGGCGAGAGCCTGGAGATTCCGCTGGCGGTGACCGCCTCCACCTATCCGGCCAACGACTCGCAGGCACAGACCGCCATGGCCGGCATCGGGCAGGCCTCGGTGCGGGTGACGCCGCTCATGATGGCCTCCGTCGCGGCGACGATCGCCAACGACGGCAAGCAGATGACCCCCTACCTGGTCGCCCAGACGCTCGACTCCGACCTGTCCGTCGTCTCCACCACCACCCCCTCCGTGGCGCGCACCCCCATCGACTCCAGCATCGCCCAGACCCTGTCCGAGCTCATGCAGCAGGCAGTCACCGACGGCACCGGCACCACCGCGCAGGTGGCCGGGGTGACGGTGGCGGGCAAAACCGGCACCGCCGAGACCGGCTCGGCCGACGGCGGCCCGATCACCTGGTTCGTCGGCTTCGCCGGCACCGACATCGCCGAGCCCACGGTCGCCCTCGCCGTCGTCCTCGACGGCGGCGAGCAGACGGCCACCACCGGCACCGGCGGCTCCGTGGCGGGCCCCATCGCGGCCTCCGTCATTGACGCGGCGGTGGATCAGTGAAACCCGAGGTCGGTCTTGAGCTGCAAGGCCGCTATCAGCTCGTCGAACGCATCGCCCTGGGAGGTATGGGCGAGGTGTGGCGCGCTACCGACCTGCGTTCGGGCCGGGCGGTGGCGGCAAAGATCCTGCGCCCCGAACTGGCCGGAGATGAAATCTTCCTGTCACGGCTTCGCGCCGAGGCCGCCAACTCGCGGGGGCTGCGCCACCCCAATCTCGCCGTCGTCCTCGACTCCGGCGAGCAGCGCGGCTCCGGCTGGATCATTATGGAGCTCGTCCAGGGCCGCGCCCTGTCCGACATCCTCGCCGAGCGGGGCACGCTGCCGCCGGAGGAGATCCTGCCCATCCTGGCGCAGGTGGCCCGCGCCTTGCAGGTCGTGCATGACTCCGGCGTCGTGCACCGCGACGTCAAGCCCTCCAATATCCTCATCAACCGCGAGGGATTGGCCAAGCTCACCGATTTCGGCATCTCCATGGGCGTCAATCAGCGCCCCATGACCGCCACCGGCATGGTCATGGGGACGGCGCAGTACCTGGCCCCGGAACAGGCCATGGGCAACATGGCCACCCCCTCGGGCGACCTGTACGCCCTGGGGATCATCGCCTACGAGGCGCTTGCCGGCAAACGACCATTCACCGGCTCCACCCAGGTGGATATCGCCTTCGCCCATGTCAACGAGCCGGTGCCACCGCTGCCGGAGCACCTGCCGGACGAGGTGCGCGAGGTGGTCATGGAGCTGCTGGCCAAGAAGCCGGCCGAGCGCCCCCGGTCGGCGCGCGAGCTGGCACGACGCCTGGACCGGATCGTGGTCAATTTACCGGCGGATTCCTGGGATCCCCGCGAATCTCCCGCCTGGACGGCGACCGGCCGCAGTGACGAGGCGCCGTCGGCCCCGTCCGCACCATCCCAGGCCACGCACCCGAGCACGCCAGGGGCGAAGGCACTGGCCGCGGCCCGCTCCACCACACGTACGATCCCAGCGGTTACCCCCACCGAGGCCGCCGCGCCCCATCCCCGCACCGCACCGGCGTCGACCCGGCACGCCTCCGGCCGCGAGCGCTTCGGGCTACGAGCCGGCACCATCCGGATCGTGGTTGTCATCCTCATCGTGCTCGTGCTGCTGGTGACGACAGGTACCCTTGCTTCAGCGCACCCGGGCGCCTCACGTGATCATGCGGTCGTGTCCATCACCTCTTCGAAGGAGGCACTGTGACGATTCAGTCCCCTCAGCAGATGCTTGCCGGCCGTTACGAGCTCCGCGAGCTCATCGGCCGCGGTGGTATGGCCGAGGTCCACCTCGGCTACGACACCCGCCTGAGCCGGATCGTCGCCATCAAGCTGTTGCGCTCAGACATCGCCGGAGACCCCACCTTCCAGGCGCGTTTCCGCCGTGAGGCACAGTCGGCGGCAGCGCTCAACCATCCCTCAATCGTGGCCGTGTACGACTCCGGTGAGGAAGAGCTCACCCAGCCTGACGGCTCGAAGCGGATCGTCCCCTTCATCGTCATGGAGTACGTCGAGGGCCACACCGTGCGCGAGCTGCTCGGCGAAGGCGAGGCGGTTCCCATTTCCGAAGCCGTCGAGATCACCACCGGTGTGCTCGACGCTCTGGAGTACTCCCACCGCGCCGGCATCGTGCATCGCGATATCAAGCCCGGGAACATCATGCTCACGCAGGCCGGCGCCGTGAAGGTCATGGACTTCGGTATTGCGCGCGCCGTCGAGGACTCCGCTGCCACCGTCACCCAGACACACGCCGTCGTCGGCACCGCCCAGTACTTGTCCCCCGAGCAGGCGCGCGGTGAAGTGGTTGATGCCCGCTCCGACCTGTACTCCACCGGCTGCCTGCTCTACGAGCTGCTCACCGGCCAGCCGCCCTTCACCGGCGACTCCGCGGTGGCCATCGCCTACCAGCACGTGCGGGAGATTCCCAAGGCCCCCTCCTCCCTGGCGGCGGACATTCCCGACTCTCTTGACCGCGTGGTGCTCAAGGCCCTCGCTAAGAACCGCGATGACCGCTACCAGGATGCCGCGCACATGCGCACGGACCTGCTCGCCGCCGCCCGCGGACTGGACGTGGCCGCACCCGCTACCGACACCTGGGCAGCTACCTCCGTCATGGGTCCCGAGCCCACCGCCGCCGCAGCACCCTCCCCCGAGGAGGAGCAGTCTGCGGAGGAAGAGGAGGAGCAGCCGCGGCGCCGCTGGTGGGTGTGGGTGCTGGGGCTCCTCGCCCTCATCCTCTTGGGCACGCTGCTGGGTCTGCTTGCATCGGGACGAATCGGCGGCGACAACCCGGAGCCCACCCCCTCACCGACCGTCACCGCGGTGGCCGTGCCGGACGTGTCCGGCATGAGCGAGACCGACGCGCAAGACACCATTGAAGGCCTCGGCCTGGTCTACGCCCGGGGCGACGACGTCAACTCCGACACCATTGATTCCGGCCTGGCGGTCTCCTCCGACCCGGGCGAAGGCACCTCCGTGGTGCTGGGATCGACCGTCACCGTGCACTTCTCCTCCGGCTCGGCCATGGTCGACGTACCCGACGTCACCGGCAAGTCGCAGGCAGACGCCCGCACCGCCATCACCGACGCCGGACTCACGGTCGGTGATGTCACCACCGAGGACTCCGCCGACGTCGCCTCCGGCACGGTCATCCGCACCGACCCGGTGGCCGGCACCTCCGTGGAACGCGGCTCGTCGGTGTCCCTCGTGGTCTCCTCGGGGAAGACGACGGTGCCGAGCGTCATCGGCATGTCCCAGGAGGACGCCCAGTCCGCCATCGCGGCGGCGGGCCTGACCTACAACAGCTCCACGGTGGAGGAGACCACGGACGACGAGAGTCTTAGCGACCAGTACATCGTCACCGCGGTGGACCCGAGCGAGGGTTCCAGCGTGGACGCCGACTCCTCGGTCACGCTCACCATCACGCACTACACCTACCAGGCACCCGCCACGGCCACCCCGGAACCGCAGCCGACCATGACGCAAAGCCTGGCCCCATTCAGCGAAGGCGACGGGGGAGAATAGTCGGGGCCGACCGTCACCGGCCGCTCCGGGCACTCGCGGCCGGGGTCCGGTCCCATCCGCGCAGATGGTTCAGACGGTGGCCTCGCCGGATAGGTTCCACAAGTCGTTAGCCCAGGGGAAGACCACCTCGAACAGAAGCAGGACCACGCCGGCCACGAGCACGAGGGCCTCGATGAGCTTGAGCCAGGTGGGGCCGGGCAGGTGGCGCCATATCCATCCGTACATCAGTTGACCCCCTCGTCGCTGAGCACCGAGGCCGGGCGCCCCTCTGCGCGTTCCATCCAGTAGGCGAACTTGGCGTGGGTGATCCACCGGTGATCGTTGCCCCATTCGCCGACGCTCAAGGAATGGCATGTAGTCATGGTCAGCATGCGTTCGGTCGGGGCGGCGCCGGGATCGTCCGGCACGGGTGCAATGACGTCAACGTCGGTGGGTTCGACGATCTTGTGCCCGGTCACTGTGTACACGTACCAGGTGTCCCTAGTCGCGACAATGATCTCGTCGCCCTCCTCCAGCAGGTCGATGCGCCGGAAGGAGTTGCCGTTGGTGCGGCGGTGCCCGGCGATGGCGAAATTGCCAAGCTGTCCCAGCTGCTGGGTGTCCGGGTAGTGGCCGGCCGCGGCCTGGTCGAGTACGTCGGCCCCAATGCCTTCCAGGATCGGCATGTTGTTGTTGGTCACGCCATACCACTTGGGCACGACGAGCATGCCGATGACTTCCCCGTAGTTGACGGGCGTCATTTCCGGGGGATCGTCGTAGTGTCTGGTTCCCTCAACATTGGGGGATTCGACCTGGGTGTCGGTGAAGTCGGAAGCGATGGCTTGCGCCTTGGCGTTCGCGTCCAGGCCGGTCCACCACAACTGCCACACGAGGAAGAGTGCGACCACGAGGCCGGCGGTGATGAGCAGCTCGCCGACCCCGAACAGGACGGAGTCAAGGACGCGCCTGCGCCGTCGAGGCCGCGTCACGCGATGCCTGGCCGCCATCGTTCTTCTCCTACTTCCAGCGCAGCAGCCCCAGGAAGCCGATGAGCATAATCGCAAAACCGAGGTAGAGGTTGCCGTTGACCAGCCAGTCGCTGGCGTGGTGGTCGACGAAGTAGGGCAGCGGGTAGGCGCCCTTGAACAGATAAGTGACAACCACCCAGAGCAGGCCGACTACCAGCAGCGTCACCATCAGCGGTGCGTACCAGCGGGGCGAACCCGTTTCCTTCACCTTGCGGGGCACGCGGGAGACTCGGTTGGCGGCCGCGCGCGACTCCTCTATGCGGGCCCGCTCTGCGGCGGCGCGTTTGGCTGGATTACCCGAACGTTCCAGTTTGGCTTTCTTCGTCTCGGCCACTCGCATCTCCTCACTCATCACCGGGCAACGTCAAGGGCCCGCGACTTGGTCCCTGCCGGGCCCTAGCCTAGATGATGGACTGCGACGAAGGCAGCGGGACGAGCCGCCCCCACCGAGACCGGCACATGTGACGTGCCCAAACCGGTCGATATAGCGGCAAGGCTGCCCGCAGCGGCGACGCGCTGCCGCCCGGATGCAGATCAGACCTGGACCTGGTCCGGGTGTGAACCGGTCCGCATGCCGCGGTCCAGCGCGTCGATGGCGTACATCTGCTCCTGGCTCAACTCGAAGCCGAAGACATCAGCATTGATGCGCATGCGGTCGGCATGCGTCGTCTTGGGGAAGAGGACGAGGCCGTGTTGCAGGTGCCAGCGGATGATGACTTGCGCAGGGGTGACATCCAACTCCGTGGCCAGGCGGAGCAGCTCGGGATCCTCCAGCAGGCGGCCACGGCCCAGGGGCGACCACGACTCGGTGACGATACCGAGCTCCTCGTTGAGCGCACGCAGGTCCTGCTGAATGAGGTAGGGGTGCAGTTCGATCTGGTTGACGGCGGGGGTCACGCCGGTGGCGTCAATGATCGTGCGCAGGTGCTCGGGTTGGTAGTTGGACACCCCAATGGCACGCACGCGTCCGGAGTCGAGGATCTCAATCATGGTGCGCCAGGTGTCGACCAGGTCGATGCCTTCGGACGCGGCCAGTGGCCAGTGCACGAGGAACAGGTCGAGGACCTCCAACTGCAGGTCCCGCATGGTGGCGTCGAAGCTGCGCAGGGCATCATCCCGGCGGTGGTTGGGGTTGTTGAGCTTGGAGGTGACCCACAATTGCTCCCGGGGAATCCCGGCGGATGCCAGGGCCCGACCGACGCCGGCTTCATTGCCGTACATCTGGGCCGTGTCGATATGCCGGTAACCAATCTCCAGAGCCTGGGTGACGGCACGCTCGGCGTCGGCCTCGGAAATCTTGTACGTGCCGAACCCGAGTTGCGGGATCGCGACGGGCCCGGACTTGCTCACGCCCTGACGAAGAGGAAGGACCGGAGACGGGATGGCAGTGCTCATGGGCACAGCCTAGTGAGGAGCACGTGGGCAACGCCACACTTGCGTTGAAGGCGGCAGTTCGCGGGCGTGAGCAACAGCCAGGCGTCCTCCCGCCTGCGGCGGGAGGACGCCTCTGCCTGTGCTGCGTAGTTACTCCGCAGCCGGAGCTTCGGGCTCGGCCGGAGCGTCAACCGGGGCAGCGGGCGCCTCGGAGACGGCGGGTTCATCGGTGGAGTCGGCCCAGTACTCCTCGGCCCACGGATCCTCCACCGGCTGGCTGCGGCGCCAGATCACATAGGCGGCGCCTGCCGCGCATCCGGCGACGGCGATCCAGCAGAAAGTCTTGAGGACGGGGTGCTTCTTCTTCACTGATACCTCCGGGGTCAGTGCCGCCTGCTTGGCGGCGACGGCGGCGCGCTGGGCTCGCTCGGTCAGCGTGCCCTCGGTGTTGATGGCCTCTTGGGCGGCGACGGCGGCGCGCTGGGCGGCTGGGACATACTCCTCAATCACCCGCGTACGTGCCTGGTCAACCACGGGCTGAGCACGCAGCTGCGCCTCCTTAGCGGCCTTGATGAACTCCTCACGCGCCCGGTTGACACGAGGCGCTGCCCACCCGGCGGCGCGCCCGGCCTGGGCCGCGACAGCGTCCACAAGCGAGGCAGCCTCCAGGCGGGCCTGATCGAGGTCGATCTTCTTGTCGAGGATATTGCTGGCCATGTCGGTCTCCCTGCTCGGAACGATGAGTTGTTCACCTCAATGGTGGCACTGTAACGCAGCTCGCACACACCAACCTGGGTACCGTTCTGCCTGGGGTGAACACCGGGTCCCGGGATCAGCTCGCTTACACGTGCGACGATGACGATCATGGAAGCGACTATTGAAGCGACACTGCACACCACCCTTGGCGACATTCGTCTCGAGCTCTTCCCCAACCAGGCTCCGGAGACCGTCTCCAACTTCGTCGGGCTGGCCACCGGCGAGAAGACCTGGACCGATCCGCGCACGGGAGAGCAGTCCAACGCCCCGCTGTACGAGGGCGTTATCTTCCACCGGGTCATCCCGGGATTCATGATTCAGGGCGGCGACCCGCTGGGAACCGGCACCGGCGGTCCCGGCTATGTCTTCGACGACGAGATCGACCCTTCCCTGACCTTCGCCGCCCCCTATGTGCTGGCCATGGCCAACGCCGGCCGGCGCCTGGGCAAGGGCACGAACGGCTCACAGTTCTTCATCACCACCGCCCCCACCGAGTGGCTGCAGGGCAAGCACACCATCTTCGGAGCCGTCGCCGACGACGCCTCCCGCAAGGTCGTTGACGCCATCTCCGCGGTATCCACCGACCCGCGCGACCGTCCGCTGGACGATGTCGTCATCACGTCGGTGACCATCCAGAAGTGACTTCATTCCGACGGCCGTAGCCCCCGTGGCCTTCGGCGGCCGTCGAGCCGCATGCACATATGCGTACGACGCCGCCGGCCCCGCTCTCCGGCGGCGTCGTTGTGCGCACCCAGCCGTCACCATCACAGGAGCAGTCCATGACCCAGCCCAACCCGCAAACCGGCCCGGCCCCCGTCTGCCCGCGCCACCCGGACCGCGTGGCTTATGTGCGATGCCAGCGTTGCAACCGCCCGGTATGTCCGGAATGTCAGGTTCCCAGCGCCGTCGGGATCCACTGTGTGGACTGTACGCGGCAGACACGTACCACCCGCCGGGGAGTGCGCACGGTGCTGGGCGGCACCGTGGTAGCCGACGCGCTGGCAACCAAGATCCTCATCGGCGTCTGCGTCGTCGTCTACGTGCTACAGATGGTCTATCCAGCCATCACCGGCTGGTTCGACTTCGTGCCGGCACTGGCCGCCGAACAACCGTGGCGCTTCTTGTCGACCGCGTTCCTGCACGGCTCGCTCATGCACCTGGCCTTCAACATGTGGGCGCTGTGGGTGCTGGGTAACTCGCTGGAGCCGATCCTGGGGCGTTGGCGATTCATGGCACTGACCGTGCTCAGTGCTCTTGGTGGCTCGACGGCGATCTACTGGCTCGCCACGCCGACCTCGTTGCCCTCCTGGTATGGCGGGACCGTGGGCGCCTCCGGCGCTATCTTCGGCCTGTTCGCCGCCATCTTCGTCATTCAGCGCCGATTCGGCCGAGATACGTCGGCCATTGTGGGCCTGCTGGTCATCAACCTGGTCATCTCCGTGGTCGGGGCGAATATCTCCTGGCAGGGTCACCTGGGCGGACTCATCACCGGCGCCTTGGTGGCGGCCGTCTACGCCCTGGCACCGCGTGAGAAACGCACCGTCGTGGGCGTGTGGGGGACGGTGGGCGTCACCGTGCTGCTCGTCGGCCTGGCCGTCCTGCGTGCGGCCTCGGTTTAGGCGGTTCCCAGAGCTCCTCCCAGTGGGCGCGGGGGCGTGGGGACCGCCGTGTGTCACCCGACCAGACAGTCGCGCGGCTGGATGCCATCCCAGGAGCCGTTGTCCCCGGGAGCGTTCGCGGTTGTGGATTCTGGGGAAACACATTCCTGTCATTCCTCCACACCTGTGGACACACCTGGGGAAACACATCGATGTGGTTCTCCACAGGCTTACGCACAGCTGGGGATCGCTAGCGATCTCCGTGCGCCTGCGTCGGACTACGGCTGACCCACACCATGGGGATAACCCCCACCCTCTCTTCACCGAAGCCGGCACTAATGACGTGCCGAAACCAGCACAAATGACGTAGCGCGGCCGGTCCCGGGAGGTGACGGCACGCGGGCGCACGGGCTCCCCCTGGAACCGGCACCAACAGGAAGAGCGACGGGAAGCCAGGACGCGAGTTAGACGTCGAGCACGCCCTATAGGCTCCGAGCACGCCCGCCTGGGGCGCTTTCTCACGGGCCTCCCCGCGTCACGGGCAGCCAACCCGCGTGCTCACCGGGCAGTGCACCGGCCGCCGCTGGCGCTTGACAGACTCCGCGGCGGCAGCCGGGCGTGAGCCGGTTGGGCATGACAGATAACTCCCCGAACGAGCCCCGTCCCTCACACCCCGACGGCAGCATCGCGGCACACACCCCACCGCGGGGGGCGGGCCGGGTGAATACTTCGGGCGGTTGGTAGGACGCCGCCACCTCTCTACGAGACGCACCCCCCGGGCGACGCCCTCAGCAACTTCGCTCGGTTTCGGCACGTCATTAGTGCCGGTTTCGGTGAAGGGGTGGGCGGCCGTAATCGCCAGGTACAGACACTTCAGGCTCGGTCACGCCGATCGATATCGGCGATGTGGTGGAGCCAACGGGACTCGAACCCGTAACCCCCTGCTTGCAAAGCAGGTGCGCTACCAATTGCGCCATGGCCCCCGGTCAGTCGACGGGGTCGGTGACCTCCGCCCAGGCGGCTCGCTCGGCCCGGGATGCCTCCAGCTTGAGCCAGGCGGCGTATCCGACGGTCCCGAGGAACGACAAAACCGCGGCGAAAACGAGCGTCCGGCTCTTCATACAAGCCTCCTGGAGTTCCACCGCGGGCGGTGGGCCTAGCTGGACTTGAACCAGCGACCTCATCCTTATCAGGGATGCGCTCTAACCAACTGAGCTATAGGCCCGGGCAACGCGGAAGAGACTAGCCCACAAAGTCGCCAGTCGCCAAATGCGATCACTCGTCCGCGAGTGTGAGATGAACCCCACCGACGAGCGTGGCGGTGATGTTGTACAGGAAGGCGCCGATCGTCGCCAACGCGGTCGACAGGATGATGTTGACGACGGCGATGACGGTGGCCATCGAGATGGCGCGGGAGAACTTCATGTACTCGATCAGTGCCGAGTAGGCGTTGTTCTCCGAGTCCATGACGGTTCCCACCAAGTCCTGAATGGTGGAGAACACATGCATGGCGTCCAGCATGAACCACACGAAGGCAGCGGCGACCACCATCATGATGCCGGCAGCCACACTCAGCAGGAAGGCCGCCTTCATCACCGACCACGGGTCGATACGGGTCAAGGCGAGCCGCACCCGACGCGGACCGACAATGGTCTTCTTCGGGCTCTCCTTGGGTGTGGCGGGGGCGGCCGGCTCGGGCG
>NZ_JAWDJJ010000214.1:0-8401 GCF_032465695.1 Actinomyces sp. MRS3W | reverse complement strand
GTCGGCAACGAACCGCCGATCATCCCGAATCGGAGAGGGGAATACATGTTCATCCGTCGCGAGGCCATCGCTGTCCGCTGCGACCATGAGGGGTGTGAACGCATGGTCGCGCATCGCGTGGTCGACACCGTTCACGACCCGGATGGCACGGCCATTGAGCGGGTACTTGCCTTGAGCTACACCGAGCACGACGCGCTGCGCGCTGCCGAACGCGACGGTTTCAAGATTGTGGGTGAGCACGTCTTCTGCGAGAAGCACGACCGGCTGTAGCGAGCGCTGCGGCGGCGGGTGGTGTGGCGGCGAGGGTACGACGGCGGGCGGTGCGGCGGCGGGTGGTGCGGCCCGGCCCGTTAGCCTGATGCAGCTTGCGGCTGGACGGCTGCCGGTGTTCTTCAACGGCAAGGACGCCTGCGGTTGTGTTTAGTGTCCTTGTGCGGTTTCGGCTTGGTCGGTGAGGTAGGTGAGGGTGCGCACCACGTTGTAGGGGGTGGTGGTGTTGGTGGTGGTGATGGTCCCGACCACGGGTGTGGTGGTGCCCCCGTTGGGGGTGAAGGTGGCTTTCCACGTCGTGGTCAGCGTGGTGGTGATGTCCGCGGCGGTGGCGGTGTACTGGTGGTAGACGGTGTGGTTGGGCCAGGCGGCGCCGGGGTCGGTGGTGGTTGTGGTGGTGCCGTCTCCCCAGTTCCAGGTGTAGGAGGTGGGGGTGGCGTGGATGGTGACGGCGGTTCCGGCCACCGTGGTGGTCAGGGTTTGGGTGTTGGGGCTGGTGTAGACGATGAAGATCTTCGACAGCAGGACCTCATCCCCCGGAGGCTGGCGAGTGATGCCGGACCCGTCGGCCAGCAGCTGGGATACATCGGTGGAGGTGACCGTGATAACGGTAGTGGTGCCGTCGGTGGTGGGGACGGTGGCTTGGGGTGCGGCGTCGGTGATGCAGTCGAGGGGGTTGATGGAGGTATCGCCGGTACCGAGCGTGAAACCGGCCCTGGTGCCGAAGCAGATCGCAAAACTCAACTGCGCCATGCGATACGCCTCCTCATCCACCACCCCACCACCGGCGTAGTAGCCCCCGGTAACAGGCCCGCCCGGAACAGACGAAACCACCTCATACGAAGACCCACCAGTAACCGTCACCGAATTTGCGGTTGCTTTGGCGTGCACCTGATTGGGTGAATCGTCGTCGACAGCATTAGCTGGCGAGGCTGAGAATGCGAAAAGTAGTGTTGTCGTTAAGATGGTTAGGATCCTCGAATTAGTGTGCTTCATTCTGCTTCGCCTGCTTCGATTTTCCAATCCCGGTCTTCCCAGTACATCTGGATTAGAAGTGCACCTTCCGACTTCTCCACTGTTCGTGAGGGAGTGTCGCCGCCGGGGTGCTCGCTGTGGGCTTGAGAGACGACGTTGACCCGTACGACGTACCTGTTGGGGTCGGCCTCGTCGGTCCACCACTCCAAGGGGGTAATCTCCTGCTCCCAGGGATCAGCCCACCCGCCAGCATCGTGCAGTTCCGCGGCGTCATCTAGCGCGTTGTTGCAGAATTCGCAGTCGTCTTCGCTCATGTCCTTCCACGCGTCCAGGTCGCCGGTGGCATACATATAGGGGAATAGGTTGAGGAAGTATGTGGCTGCGTTGGCGGCGCCATCAGGGGTGAACTCCGGGGTGTAGGAATCAGGCGGCTCCATGGCCAGGGCGGTGGCCCTGGCGGCGGCGTCCTCAGGGGACAGGGACGGGGTCTGGCTGGCAGACGGTGTGGGGGACGTGGAGACTGTCGGTGTCCCGCCAGCGGCAGTAGCGGTGGGGGTGCCGGTGGTGTTGCCGTTTCCGGAGCAGCCGGCGGTCAGGAGGGTCAGGCAGGCGGCCAGCACCGCTGCACGGGCAGCGCGGTTTGGGTGGCGGCCGTGGCTGGGGCGGATAGGAACCCCACCGCGCGGCGCCACGCTGCGCACCGAGCTGTGGCGGCCATGGCCGGGGCGTGTAGGAAGACGCGACCGACGCTGTGGTGCGGTGACCAAACTGGTGAACGACGGAAAGATGAGCATCGAAGGGGGAGCCTCCTCATTGAGGACCCGGAACGGGGTGTGTGGGCGCATCGACCAAGTGCCGACGCCCGCAACCGTACCGAGATCTACCGCGTGACCGCCACTCGGGCCGGCGCGCCTGTGGAAAACCCCGTCGGCCACGCGCAGCGGTGAGATAACCGGGCGCCGTGGTCGGGCGGCCGCCGGTCATTGCTGGCCATGAGTGACCGTCTGTCGCAACTTTTAGCCAACGCCCACACCGGCCCGACCCGGCGCTCGTGCGTTTGCCCAGGTCAGAGACGGTTTCTGAAAGTAACCGGTGAGCCTCGCCGCTAAAAGTTGCGACCAATGGACACTTTTTCGCCGCCCCCGCCGCTACCAGCCAGAGGACAGGCGTCCGCGGGGCCCGCCTGCACGTACCCCCAGTCCATCAGCGTCACCCCGACCGGCCCTGTCCGCCACCCACCCCACCACCACAACGACCGGTCTCGACACGTCATTAGTGCCGGTCTCAGCACGTTACAAGTGCCGGTTTCGGCGGAGGGGAGGTTGCGTGGGCGCGGGTCAGATGCCGAAGCCGACGCGGCGGGGGGAGGACTCGCCGATTTCGATGTAGGCGAGTGAACCTGCCGGGACGAACACCTTGCGTCCCTTGTCATCGGTCAGGGTGACCGAAGAGGTGGCGGCGTCAGCCACAGCCGCAAGCACCTCGTCCTGAGACGCCGAGGTCTCCAGCGAGAGCTCGCGGGTGGAGTGCTTGATTCCGATGGTGACCTGCATGGGTGCTCCTTCAATCAGGACCCGGGCCGCTTGGGCCCGCGGGTGGGGTATCTGTCCCGATCCTATGGGTGCCGCCACCAGAACAGTTCGCCGGAGTCGCCAGTAAACGGGCCGTTTCGCGTCGCGCGGACACCCGCTGCTTTCCCGCCGCTGTCATCCGTCACCCAGAAGACGTTAAGCGAGCCGAATTCATGTCGTACCCGCGTGGTGAGATGGATACATGACCAGCCCCACCGGCCCCCTCCGCCTCCTTCCGCCGCTCGCCCAGCCGCCGCTGCCCGAGCCGGATGCCGCCGCTGCCCGGGTCCTTGCCCGTGCCCAAGCGGGCAAGAGCCTCGTCGTCCTCGGTGCTCCCGGTACCGGCAAGACCTCCACCGCCTTGCGTCTGTTGGTCCGGGCTGTGGCTGACGGCAAGGATGCGGTGCTGCTGTCACCCACCCGCGCCCGTGCAGACCGTCTGCGCGAGCGCGCCTCCCACCTGCTCAGGGTTGCCGGCGCGCCCTCCGGCACGGTTCGGGTGCGTACGCCCGCAGCCCTCGCCCTGGCCATTCTGCGAACCTCATTGACTCAGCGCCCCGATCCGCTGCCGGCTCCCGTCCTGCTGGCCGGGGCGGAGGAGGATGCTGCGTTGGTGCAGCTGGTGGCAGGCATCGGTTGGGAGAACATCCCGGAAGAGGCCGTCGGCTCACGCGCCTTCCGCACGGAATTGCGCAACCTGTTGGCCCGCGCCGGCGAACTCGGTGTCTCCGCCGCCGAGCTCGCCCGCCTCGGCGAAGAACTCGAGGTCCCCATCTGGCAGCAAGCTGCCGAGCTGCTCCGCGTCTGGGATGCTCAGGGCCGTCCCAACGCCGCCAACCGTTCCGCCGTTCGCAAGATGGACACGGCTCGGCTGCAAGACCGCGCTCGCGAGGCGCTGGACACCTGGAAGACCGACGGCGTGCTCGTGCCCCGCCCGGTGCCGGACTTTGTCATCGTTGACGATTACCAGGACTGCACTGCCGCGACTGCTCGCCTGCTGGTCGCCCTTGCTCAGCCCGACGCCGCTGGCCACCGCGCCCAGATCGTCGTCCTGGGGGACCCTGACGCCGCCGTCGAGGTCTTCCGCGGCGGTAACCCCAGCCTGCTCAACGCTGCGGAGGACCGCTCTGGGCTTGATGCGGAGCGCTTGACGCTCGGCGTGACCTACCGTGGCACGCCGGAACTCGCCGAGCTGTGGGCCGCGCAGGCCGATCGCATTCCCGTCACCGGCACCGCCACCCACCGGCATCCTGAATTCGCCGACGCCGCCGCGGTCCCCGCAGGAGCACTCACCGCCGCAGACTTCGATGGCGCGGAGGATGAGGCTGCTGACGTCGCCACGGTTCATGCACAAGGCGAGGAACAAGCACGCCCGCGCGGTATTGAAACTCTCATCGCCTCCGGCCCGCTTCAGCAGATCGCCCAGATAGCCCGCATCCTGCGCGCCGAGCATGTTCACCACGGCACCACCTGGGATGAAATGGCCGTGATTGTCCGCTCTGCCGACCGGGTTCGGACAATGAGCCGCGAACTGCGGCATCACGGTGTTCCACTCGCCTCCGCCGCTCCTGCTGTGCTACTGCGTGCGGAGCCCGCCACCGGCGCCCTCATGACCGCCGCGCATGCAGCCCTCGCCGGCCGCCTCGGGGACGGCGATGTCCTGCCCGAACAGCCCAGCGCCTTCGAGCTGCTCACCAGCCCGCTGGTCGGGCTGAGCAACCTGGATTTGCGGCGCCTGCGGCGTCGGCTTCGCGCCGACCGGCCCGTGGAGGCAACCGCGGACGAGAACCTGTTGGCCGTAGTGGCCAACCCAGCCGCCGCAGCCGCACTTGCTCGGGAACTCGCCGATGACCCGCTGGCCGAGCAGGCCACGCGGCTGCAACGCGCTGCCGCCATCATTGCGGCGCTGCGGAAGGTGGTGGATACCGCCCGGGAGGAGAACCGTCCCGTCGACGCCGAGGCGCTCCTCTGGGCCGCCTGGGACGCCTCCGGGTGCGCACAGGCGTGGCGTGCTACGGCGCTGGCACCGCACAGCTCTCGCACTGCCGCGCTCATGGCGGAGGCAGCCGAGCACGACCTTGACGTGGTCACGGTGCTGTTCAAACGGGCGGAAGTCTGGGCGGAGCGCCACCCCGGGCGGGATGCCGCCGCCTTCCTGAATGAACTCGCCGCGGAAGTGCTGCCGTCCGACACCGTCGCGCCGCAGGGTATCCGCCCGGCGGGCGTCGCCGTCCTCACGCCCGCCGCCGCGGCCGGTGCCCAGTGGGAGGTGGTCGTCGTCGCTGGGGTGGAGCGGGATGTCTGGCCCGATCTGCGGCTGCGTGACGGCCTGACGTACTCTGGGCTGCTCGTCGACGCCGTCACCGGTCGCCTGCCGTCCGCCGGGGGGCAGAAGACCGTCCAGGATCCGGTGGCTGCGCGCAGCCATGTTCTGGGTGACGAGCGCCGCATGTTCCTGGCCGCTATTTCCCGCGCCAGCCGCCGCCTGGTGGTCACCGCCGCCTCGGACACCGACACCGCCCCCTCGTCATTCCTCCTGGATGTGGCAGCCGTAGCCGGGCAGGAGGCCCTCAACGAGGAGGGCGAGCTCAATGTGGCCGACGACGTCGGCGATCTCACCTTGCCTGGGTTAGTCGGTGAGTTGCGCGCCGCCGCGGTCACTGGTCGCCTGGCCGAGGCGGATGCGGCGGCGCGTGCACGTGGACGCCAAGCCGAGCAGCTTCTGACCGATCTGGCCCGCCGCGGTGTTGCCGCCGCCGATCCCGCCAACTGGGCCGGTCTGGGGCAGCCAACCTCCACCACGCCGCTAGTCGCCCCCGGGCGAGAGATCCGCATCAGCCCCTCCGACATCGAGAACATCACCACATGCCCGCTGAAATGGTTCTTTCAGCGCAACGGTGGCGGCACCGGCACCAGCGATGCGCAGCGGGTCGGCAACCTCGTGCACGGTCTGGCTGAGCGCGCCGAGCGGGAGGGACTGCGCGGCGAGGCGCTGCGCCGGGTCCTGGAGGAGAAGCTGCCGGAGTTGGGCTACCCGGACACCTGGCTCGGCAATCTCGACCGTAAGCGCGTACGCGACATGATCGACCGGCTTGACGCCTACTTCGGGTCGGTCACTGCTCCCACTCTGGTCGAGCAGACAGTGGATGTTCGTCTCGACCTGCCCGCGCCCGAGCCGGAAGCCGGCGAGGCGCCCGACGAGGACCATGCGGCGAGCGTGGCGGTCGGCGGCGCGGATGCGTCGGGCGGCGCTGCGGCCAGTTCCGGCGGCACGGGTACTCGGGGAAGCGGCTCGGAGTTCCAGGTCGCGGAGCCCGAGCGGATACCGGTGCACATACACGGGCGCATCGACCGCCTGGAGTTCCTCGACGGCGCCCCGCCCGAGGCCTCCGGGGACGGAACGCTTCCCGCCGGGCAAGGGCAGCGCGTGCGCGTTATTGATTTCAAGACCGGCAGAAGTAGGCCGAAGACGCCGGATCACAATGCGCAACTGGCCACCTATCGCATGGCACTGGTCGCTCTCGGCTATGAGGTAGACGGCACTGGGTTAGCCGCGCTGGGAATAGAACCGCGTAAAAGAATAGACAGTGGCGTTTACTTGGTGCCCAATGGTTTGGTCCTCGCGCCCAGCCGCGATCCGGAGACCGGCCAGGAGTGGGACGTGGAACTGCTCGCCCGGGCGGCCCTGGACACGGCCGGTCCCACCTTCGTCGCTCGCAGCGGGGAACATTGCCGTTCCTGCGGCTTCAAGACGTCCTGCCCCATTAAGCCCGAAGGAAGAAGGACCGTGGCATGAGCACCGCCGATCTCACCCCCGAAGTCCTGGCTGCCCGCCTCGGCCTGCCTCGGCCCACCGAGGAGCAGTCCAAGGTCATTGGCTACGAACTTCGGCCCCTGCTCGTGGTCGCCGGCGCCGGCAGCGGCAAGACGGCCACGATGAGCCAACGCGTCGTCCACCTGGTCGCCACCGGCGCCGTGCGCCCCGACCAGGTCCTGGGCCTGACCTTCACCCGCAAGGCCACCGCCGAGCTCGCCGAGCGCGTCTCCACCCGCCTCACCCAGTTAGCCGCCAGCGGTGTCATCGCAGGTGCTAACGACGAGCTCGAGCCGACCGTCGCCACCTACGACTCCTTCGCCGGCTCGCTCGTGCGCGAATACGGTCTGTACGTCGGGGCGGACCCCGATGCCACCCTCATTACCGAGGCCCGCAAGTGGCAGATCGTCACCGACATTCTGGAGCGCCGCACCGACCCGCTGCCCATTGACACCAAGTCCACTGCAATCGCCACGGTTCTGCGTGCAGACAACGAGCTGTCCACGAACCTGCTCAGCATTGACGACGCCCGCGAGCAGCTGCTCAGTCTGCACGAGCTTTTTGCCGGGCTGACAAGCACCCGCGGGGTAGCCAGCGACTTTGCGGGCACGCCGGCAACTATGGAGGCCTGGTTGGGCGTGCTCGACGTCGTGCAGGACTTTCGGGATTACAAGCGCCGGCATGGGCTCGTTGACTTCGGCGACCGGCTGGTGCTGGCCTGCCGTATTGCCGAGCAGGTGCCCGAAGCAGTGGACGCCATGCGTGCGCAGTACCCGGCGGTGCTGCTGGACGAGTTCCAGGACACCTCCGTCGCCCAGGTGCGCTTGCTCTCCGCCCTCTTCGCGGACCAGGGCGTGACCGCCGTCGGTGATCCGAACCAGGCCATCTACGGCTGGCGTGGTGCCAGCGCCGGCGCGCTGGACAGCTTCCACGCCCGCTTCAACCCTGGCGGCGTCCGGGCCGTGGCCGACGGCGGCGATTCGGACGTCGAAACTCCGGTGCTGCAACTGTCCACTGCCTGGCGCAATGACTCGGCAATCCTCGCTGCCGCCAATGTCGTCTCCTTGCCGCTTCGCCATTACCAGTACCAGCCCGGTGACGCTGAGACGGTCCACGTTGAGGTAGCCCCGCTTCAGGAGCGCTCGGTGGAGGCTGGACTGGCCGTCGGACAGGTACTCGCGGCCTTCCCCGCCGACCCGCTGCAGGAGGCCGAGGTCGTCGCCGACTTCATGCAAGAGCGGTGGAGCCCCAGGGCGGAGCTGGCCGTCCTGTGCCGCAGCCGCAGTCAGATGGTGCCGGTGGCCGAGGCGCTCGAGGCCCGTGGCGTTCCCTATGAGGTGGCGGTGTCGGGCGGCATGCTCTCCATCCCCGAGGTGGCGGATGTGCGGGCGCTGCTGACCGTAGGCGCTGATCCTGAACGCGGCGACCGGCTCATGCGCCTGCTCACTGGGGCCGACATCGGTGCCGCCGATCTGCAGGCGCTCCAGCGCTTCGCCCGTGAGCTTGCGCGCCGACGCGACCGGGCCGACGGCGCCGATCCCGGGGGGAGCGGCGACGAAGCCGCCGCGGGGCAGCCCGAGGAGCCGGCGCTGTCCGAGGCGCTCGAGGAACTCGTTCGCCGCGACGACGCTGCCCACGCCCCCGGCGCCCGGCGCGCCGCGGGAACGGCCGGCGCCAGCACGAGCGCGGGGGCCATGGGGATCAGCGAGGCGGGTCGGCAGACGGCGCTGCGGATCGCTCGTGCCCTACGGCGCGTACGCGGTGCCCTGAC